>JALRHE010000180.1 GCA_023253235.1 Steroidobacteraceae bacterium | reverse complement strand
GATAATCACAAGCGACTACCTGCATGCCACGCTTTGCGGCCGCGAGAATGAGAGCCGCGCCGATGCCGCTACCAGCACCCGTAACAAGCGCGACCTTGTCGTTTCCACCGGTCACTGCGCTACTCTCAGGCGTTTTACTATTTCAGCGCGCTTGCCGCACGTAACTGCGATTGACCTCACCCGATCCGTCTTCGGCCGGCCACTCTGCGTAGAACTGCCGATAGTACTTTCTGAACGCCGCAATCGGACCGTCACCATCGCAGAGCAAGGCATCTGGCCGGTAGCGCTGTCGATCCCATACGACCTTGTCCTGATCGAGCTGACGACAGATATCTTTGATCATCGCGCGCGCAACACCAGCGGACGGGCCACCGATCGCTGATTTCAACTGCGTGAATGCAAAGCGCACGTGAGTGCAATCGGGCGCGACCGGTGTGATACCTGCGACCATCAAGGTCTCGCAGATACCCGTGAATCGCGTCCACGCCTGCCCTGCGCCGACAGTGCCGTACGAGATGGTGCCATCGACATCGCCGCGAGGGGTCGCCATCTTCGCGGCGACCGAGGCAACGCGACGAATCCCTTCGAACTTGACGTCGTAGTTCGGCATGCTTGCCGTGCCGTGGATGTAGCGAAAGTGCGCCGCATCCACGCCATTCTCGGCCATGTTCTGCAGCGGTCCCCAGACTAGCCACTCGTGCTTTTCGTACTCGCTCCAATCAGCGGAACCCGCTTCGGGCAAGTCCTCTACTTCAAAGGTCGGCTCCGCATTCTCAGGGTGGTACCAAGCCCAAATGAAACGGTTGCGCTCGACAAGACGCCACGGACGCACGCAGCTTCGCTTGGCCTGTGGCGGGATCATCTTTGCATAGGGAATCTTGGTGACTTCGCCGCTACCGTTGTACTGCCAGGCGTGGAACGGACACTCGAGATCATTGCCCTGCACTCGACCCGCATAGCCCATGTGCGCGCCGAGGTGACGACAGTAGGCATCGACCATTCGCGGCGTGCCATCTTCGCCACGCCACAAAGCGAGCTCGCGATCGAAATAACGCAGCGGCTTGACCTCACCCGCTTTCAACTCGTCGGAGTAGCAAACGACGAACCAGCCGAACGGCATCGGCAAGTCGATACCCCGAGCCGCCGCCGGCAGCGGATTGTCGAGCGGCGCCATTCGCCAACGCGCCAACTCCTCTGGTGAAAATCGCGCGAGGTACTGACGCGCAGCCGTATTCGAGGCGATTTCTTCTTGGCTCATGATCACAGTCCTCCAAACAGCCGTGCGGCATTGTCGTGCAAGAAAAGCGGCCACACGTTGTCTTTGAATGGCACATCGGGGAGCTCACGGAAAATGCGCTCCAGAGAAAGTCCCATCGGCCAATACCCCGCGTACATGATGCGATCCGCGCCGCGAGTGTTGGCGTAGTTAATGATGGCCTTGGGGTAGTGCTTCGGCGCAAAGGCGCTCGTGGAGTAATACAGGTTCGGCCACTTGACCATCAACTTGACGGCCAAGTCCTCCCAAGGCTCTGCCCCGTGTCGCATGACGAACTTCAATTCCGGGAAGAACCAGCACACTTCGTCGACGAGCTCCGCATGCTGCGGCGCCATGGGCAGACGCGGGCCCGGGACTCCGACGTTTACGAATATCGGCAAACCCAAATCAACGCAGGTGGCGTAGATGGGGTAGACCTTCTTGTCATTGATCGGAACTTGCGGATTGTTACCGCAAGGAAAAAAGCTCACGGCCTGGATGTGCCCTGCCGCATGCAGCCGACGAATTTCGCGGACGTCATCCATGCCGCGATTGGGATTGACGTGATAATCAAACAGGAACCGATTCGGGTATTTCTCTCGCGCGCGCTTGACCCCCTCGGATCCCTCCCAATATCCGACGAGACCCCGAACGATTCCGAAGCGATCCATTTCTTTGACTGTGAAATCGACGTAGTCGGAATCCGAAGGCAGCACCGGAATATCTTTGAACATATACTGCGCTGGCATCTTGAAAGCTTCACGACTCTCCTGATCGAGCAGCAACGGCAGATACGGGGTATACCACTCGGTATTGGTAGCGCTGACGGGAATACCCATCATCAAGTCGATTGCTTTCACGTCTTTCGGAAAACCCATGAGCCGTCACTCTCCCACGTAAAAACGCCGCAGAAATACCTTGTCGACCTTGTCCAAATGATTCCGCGGCAGCGGTTTTTGCTGTACGCGAACTTCCGTCGGTATCTTATAGGCAGCCAAATGCTCACCCACGAAGTGCTGAACCTGCTCCGCCGTCACCTCACCGGCCGACGCATGCGGCACCACCACCGCCACCAAACGCTCGCCGAGGCGTGCATCGGGCACGCCAAAAGTCGCCGCCTCCGCCAACGACGGATGAGCAAGCAGTACACGCTCGACCTCCGCGCAATAAATGTTCTCGCCCGCCGAGATCACCATGTCTTTTTTGCGATCGACGATGTAGAGGAATCCCTCTTCGTCGACATAGCCGATGTCCCCTGAGCGCATGAAACCTTCCGCATCGAAGGCTCGCGCCGTCTCTTCACGATCGCCCCAATACTCAAGCATGTTGGAGGCGGAACGTAGGCAAATCTCGCCAGGCTCTCCGCTCGCAGCAATGCTGCCGTCCTCGCGGACCACCTTGACCTCGGTCGTTGCGAGCACGCGGCCCGCGGTGCCCGGCCGCTGGAGGTACTCCTCGCCCACCGACATGGCGACTGCGCCGGTCGTTTCGGTCATTCCGAACCCGGTCCCCGGTACAGCACGTGGGAACGCCTTGGTGATTTCGCCCAGCAGACCTTTCTGTAGTGCCTGACCACCGGTCGACACGCTAACCAAAGAATCGAGTTTGTATTTCGACAGATCCGGCGCTTTCAGCAGATCCCACATCATGGTGGGCACGCAGGGGAACTGCGTGACTTTCTCGCTCTCGATCAGACTCAGCGCCGTCGATGCATCCCAACGACGCATCAAGACCACTTTGCCGCCGCGGACGAGCGTCGAGAGCAAGCCGGTGTGTAGACCACTCGTATGAAAGAACGGGAACATCAATAAAATGCTCGTCTGCGGCGACATGGCCGCAAGCTGCTGCATCGTGATGCCATACCGAGCCGCCATATCCATGGCGATGCGATAACCCGCATACAGGTTGGTCCAAACCGAATTACAGGTACCGAGTTGACTCAACACCGCGCCCTTGGCGCGACCGGTCGTGCCGGATGTGAAAAGAATAGTCGCCGGATCGGCCGGCTCGACCGCGGGCATCGACAACGGCTCTCGGTCAGAGGAGGCGCTCGCTGCGTCTTGCTGCAGCAACTCATCGAGACGATCAGCCCCTGCGCGCACCGCCGCATCCACGCCCGCCTGTTCCCTCGCGGCGTCGGCAGCCGACAGCGCCAGGTCAACCGAGACGACGACGGGCGCTCCACCGAAGTGCGCCGCCAACTCGCGCCCGCAG
>JALRHE010000158.1 GCA_023253235.1 Steroidobacteraceae bacterium | reverse complement strand
CAGGATGTGGCCCGTGAACGGATCGATCACGATCTGTCCCGCCGGCACGTGGGAGGTCATCACCTTCACCAAGAAGTGGCCGGGAAACCCCACGCCATGCGCACGCAGCCCCACCGACGAGGCCAATTCGAGCCACAGCACCGCCATGGCCGTCGTCATGGCACCTGCGCCCGGTACGATCGCAAGGGCTGAGTTGTCGGCGCCCGCGACGGCCACACGAGCCGAAGTCAGGTTGCGTTCGACGTCAGCCACGTACTTGGGCTCGGTCAGCAGGTGAGCTTTCTGCGTGTTGTTACCGACGCTGCGAGCCAGGGTAAACAGCAGGATCGCAATCACGATCAAGATGCCGAGTACGAGACTGAAGATGTTGAAAAACTGAGAGTCCTGCTTGCTCACGTGGGTGTCCGGCGGGTGTTGGAAACCGCCGGATTATAGCCGTTGGTCGGCAGCGGCTCCAACACCGACACCAGATTGCCGCTCTCGCGCATGCTTTCCCAGTCAGCCCGCCGGGCACTGTGGAGGCTCGCGGTCGGCATGATGGTGCGCAGCACCACTTCGCCATAAGCCGGGATATCCCCGGCGGCGAGACCGTATTCCAGGGCGAACCAGGCATTACCGTGCCGATCCCAGGTTGGCCACTGGTCGGACGGAGCATCGTCCGACCATCCCACTTGCGCGATCAGCAGACGTACGACGTCGATCAAGGTCGTGATCAGCGTGTGTCCTTCGAACTTGAAGCCTTGGATGACGCGCTCGTAGAAGTGGGGCGTTGCCAATAGCGGATAGTTCTGTACCTCAGTCGAGAGACGTCCGTCTCCTCGCTGTACCGATTCGCCGCGCAATTGATATAGGCCGGCGGCGTTGAGCTCGCAATAAGCCCACATGGCGAGCTTCTTGGTTCGCTCGATGAGGACGACTCGTTCCGGCCCTAGGGTGGAAAACAAGGCCTCATGGGTCGATCGGACTCGAGGTCCGAATCGATCCGGTTTACGGGATAAACGGTAGGTCGCCAAGCGGCTCGCCACTCGCCGATCGGATTCGCGACGCAGCCCACGGGCATGCGTATCGCTGATGGCAAATTGTGAGTAGTCGAGCATGGACGCACCTTCCCCGAGAAAGGTAACGGCCAACGGACTCTGCGTGTGATCACGGGTTTCGTGACACGCGTCACTGAACGCCTACTGACGTACGCTCGCGGGTTTCGAATCGAGCGTTGCCGCTCGTTTTCGCAGTTGCTCCGTTTTGCGCTGCGCCTGAGCGAGCGAGTCATAGCGCGGGTTCGGGACGGTAAACGCCTTGTATGACAAGTCGTCGTGCCCGGGTACCGGAACCGCCCGGATGCCGCTGATCGCGATGACAAGACCGGTGTCATCGTCGGCAACGGTGCCTGTGACCGTGCAACGATAGGTTTGTCCTGCGACGAGGTTTCCGAAATCACAGGCTTTGACGGCGCCGCCTACGGCATTGGGTAATTCGACGGTTACTGCCTTGAAGGCGACGCGTGGCTGCAAGCTGATGGTCGCCCGCACCGGGTCGGCGTTGGCGACGACGATCGCAGCACCCAGCTCCAGCCCTTCGTCAATTTCGTGTGCTTGAACCATCTGCGGCGCGAAACTCATCACCGTCAGCGTACAAAGACCAAAGAAAAAGCGCGGCGTCATGGTGAGCCTCGGGTTAGGGCGTAGGAGTTGGTGCGGGTGCGGCCGTGATGGTGAAGCACTGTTCTGCGGGCGCCGTATAGGTCGTCGCAGAGCATTCGTTACGGGTAGTTTCGGCGACGGAGCTCAGCACGACGCTGCACTCGCCGACCCAGCCCCAACCGCCTTCAGCTGGAATCGCCTGGTCGACGAAAATACTGCGAACGCCCGTGGCATAGCCGCCGGCGAGCGAGCCATTGGTTCGAGCGATGACAAACACTGGAATGCTGTTGGCGGGCGCGCTGACGGTATATCGCCGGGTGGCGCCGTCACCATCGAAGCGCAGATAACGACGATTCGATAGTTTGTTGTATTCGTTGGCGCTACCAGCGGCACAAACTGTGACCGAGCCGCTCAGTGGAACACGCGTAAATATCGGAAAAGTTTGAGTCGATGAGCGATTGCCGAGAATGGACTCCGTCGATCCCCACTCGTCGTTACCCGCGAGCGTGATATTGAGTGACGAGCCGACGGCATCGATGTTGCCTGCTAGAGCCGGATGCTGTTTCTTCAAGATACCAGCGTACGCCCAGATGTTGGGACCGAACGTGCCGGTGCGCCAATCTTGCGAATAAAACGGCGCCAGAATTTGTGGGCCGGAAAGTTTGATTACGCCGGCGGGATCGAACAGGCGCCAGATGAACTGAATCACCGTCCGCTCCTGAAACCAGCCGAGCGGCGTATCGTTACTGCGATAGTCACTGCGAACGGCGCGCACCGAGCCATCACGAAAGATGAATCGATCGAGCGTGGGCGCCTTGGCGATCATCAAGGCCGTTCCTGTGGCGAGTCCCTCGTGCTGAACCAGCGCAATATCTTGATGTTCGCCACGTTCGGAGTGTGGGCCGCCGGGTGAATAGTTACGCTGAGATTTGTCCTGTGTGAAGTGCGTCATCTCGTGCGCCGTGATCGCCGTCGAGAGTTCTTGCAACTCGAAAGCGGGTGCGCCCGATAGAAAAATATGTGGAATGTTTTCGCTGCCACCCGTGCTGACTCGACCGTCTGCCGCTATCGTGACGGCGCTACGCGAATAAAACGCGCCTGAGCTACGGACGAAACCGCGATCGTAGTTGTTGTCATCGGTCGCACCGCCCTTGTTTTGTGCGCTCCAGAGTATCGAGACGCTATCGACCGAATTCACTGCGCCGTTCTGTGCGACGTACGCTTGTTGCTCCATGGCATCGGCGAGGACGATGTAGGGTGCGGAGATGCGTTGGTCATCGCGCAGGATTTTGAGCGTGGCGTCCCACCCGAGCCTGGCTGTCAGCTCTGTGGCCTGTTTGAGTCGCTTGGTGTCCGGAGTGTATTCGGTGGCGCGGTTGAGATAGGGCTCGTAGCGAGTACGAATCGTGCTCGCGGCGGTGGATGCCGGGCGCATGTTGTCGAGCACATGGATCTCGAAGCCACTGCTGTTTTTCCCGATCGACTTGATGACCGGCGTGTATTTTTTCTTCGGATCGAGGCCCGTGAAGCGCACGCTGCCCGCATCGGATGCGTACGTTCCTGCGACCTTGTTGCCAGCACTATCCTGAAGCTCGATATAGACGTTGCGAATGCCGCTCGTAACCGGGTTGTCCATGTCCGCCTCGAGACGCCCCGCCGAATTGATCTTGCTCGGCCCCGGGCGCTCGTACTTCGCTGTGACTAGGAGTTCGAACGTGTCGGCAACGGTGATGGTGACGCTCGAGTTCACCGCCGGATACGCAGGATTGGAGCACTCGAGTGCGTAGGTAACGGTCTGCGTCAATGCTGGTGTGGTCAGACTACCGGAGGCTGCGAGGGTTTCAGTGAAGCCCGCGGTGCCGCGACAGCTTTTGATGTTCGTCGCAGCCCAATCAACTTTGGCGATATTGCCAGCAAGTAGATCGGAATCTGACGCGGCCAGTGACAACGTGGGAGCATTCCATCCGGTGATCGCCGTGCTACCGCTCGCACTTCCACCGCGACCCGTGCATGTCAGAGTGAAGTTAGACAATTCTTTGGTGACGTTGACGGATTGGCTTCCCGAGCTCGCGAGCGAGCCCATCCAATCGCCGCCAGCCGTGCAATTGTCGGCATTGGTGGATGACCAGGTCAGTGTGACGGTGGCGCCAATGCGTGCATCGGTTGTTGCTGTCGAGAAGGTGAGGGTCGGCGCTGGTGGCGGGCCGCCACCGCCGCCGCAACTGACGAGCAATCCGGCCATGGATAGGGCGATGATGGGAAGGCACGCACGCATCGCATCACGATACTGGACTTCGGTGCGCTATCAAACATTTCTGACGATTACGGCAGACTCCAGACGACGCCGATGTTGAGATATCTCGGTAGCCACGATCGGGTTCTGGCCTCGAGACCGGTTGGTAACAGGCGCAGATCGGTGCAGCACGGATTGCTGCCGTTGGTTGCGTTATTCACATCTAGCGCGACTTCCAGCAAACCGACTTCAAGTGGCTTGCGCCACGACGCTCGAAAATCGAGATTCCATTGCGCCGGCCATCGGGCTCGGTTGCGCTCGCCGACCACGGGCAGTAGAGCGCCGGTATCGCCGGTCCGGAATTCGGTACGGCTCCAACCTGTGCGCCACGAGCCTTGTCCGGAGAGGGTCCACGGGCCACTGCGCCACTGTAAACCCAGCAGCAACGCATGTTGCTGGTTCCAATTTCGCGGTACTTCGATTGCGCCGAAGTCGTCTTCGACCTCCGACCACGCGTAGTTCAGAAAGCCGGACCAGTGCTCATCAAGCGTGTAACGACCCGTAAACTCGACGCCATAGGCAAGTGCACCATCCGGTGCAACACGACGACGATCAATCTCCATCTCCGGAATGAGCGATACCGGGTTGAGCAGATTTTCGTATCGCGGTGACGGGTCGTGGATCCGCTTGCGGTACGCCTCGACACGCCAGGCGCCGTGGTCTGCCAGCAGTTGCTCGTAGCCGAGCACCCATTGGTCCGCCCTCTGCACCGGGTGGAAGGTCGTTTCACCATCAGCAACTTGCAGTTCGTCAGCCCGCTGACCTTGGGATGTACGGCCGGCACTGGCTCGCAAGAAGCGACCGTCGGCCAGCTCGTATTCCATGGCCAATCGAGGCGACCAGTCGACAGCGCTGCGCGGTTGGTTGCGGTGATCGGCGCGAATACCAAGGTCGACGCGCCAAGATGATGAGAGAGTGATCAGCTTCGAAGCATAAGCCGAGATCGAACGAGTCTCGGCATTGATCAGGGTACTGCGAGCGAGTTTGGGCGCACGATTGAAGGCCGCAGACAGCGATGGATCAAAGTTTGCCCGTATCGAGTGATCGTAACGAGTGCTGACGTTCAAAATTTCCGTGCCGACTGACCAGGCACCCGCTTTCTGCCAAGCAAGATCAAAATAATATCCGTCAGTCTGTCGATTTTCGATAACTTGGCCGATGGATAT
>JALRHE010000134.1 GCA_023253235.1 Steroidobacteraceae bacterium | reverse complement strand
AGATCATCACCGTCGACCTTCACTTCGGTACCGCTGTACTTGCCGAAGAGGATCTTGTCGCCGAGCTCGATCTCCTTCGCGACGGTGACGCCGTCCTTGGTGACGGTCGGGGCGCCGAAGCTCTTCTCGAGCACCGCGTTGCGGCCCTTGGGGCCAAGCGTCGCCTTGACGGCGTTGGCGAGGATGTTGACGCCGCGCACCATGCGCGAACGGGCGTCATCACTAAAACGGACTTCTTTGGCAGCCATGTTTCTGTATTCCTTGAAAGTGGAGTGAGTGTGGCTTACTTGCCTTCGATGACGGCCATGATGTCTTCCTCGCGCATCACGAGAAGATCATCACCGTCGACCTTCACTTCGGTACCGCTGTACTTGCCGAAGAGGATCTTGTCGCCGACCTTGACGTCGAGCGCACGAACCGAGCCATCCTCGAGGATCTTGCCCTTGCCGATGGCCACGATCTTGCCCTGCGAGGGCTTCTCGGCAGCGCTGTCGGGGATGACGATACCGCCTGGCGAGGTGCGTTCCTCTTCCAGGCGCTTCACGATCACACGGTCATGAAGCGGACGAATTTTCATGTTTCGCTCCTTAAGCTAACGAAAGGTTGACGTTGGAAACCGGGAGGGTGTTAGCACTCTCCCCGAGTGGCTGCTAATGATAGTGACGGACTGTTTCTTTTCAAGGGTCGGGCCCGGTATGCTGATTGGCCGGCGGACTGGCGATTTCAACTAACACCATGAAATTCCTGAAAAATATTCTCTCCAAGAATCATATGGCCGCTCTGTGGGCCGTGTTCGTCATCGCACTCTCGATGCCGATCGGGCACGCCCAACTAGGTGATTCGGAGTTCCTGCCACCCAAGGAGGCCTTCCAAGTCACCGCGACAGCCGAGGGAGCCGACAAGATCCGGGTCGATTTTCTGATCGCACCGGCGTACTACCTCTATCGCCATCGCTTCACTTTTGCGATCGATGCGGACGCCGCCAGCCCAGGCGCGGCGCTCGGCAATGCCGCCATCCCCGAAGGTGAATGGAAGGAAGACGAGTTCTTCGGTCGCCAGCAGGTGTACTACTCGGCAGTCAGCGTCACGGTGCCGGTCTCGCGTGCGCCCGGCGAGGCACTGACTTTGCCGCTCGTCGTCGGCCTGCAGGGCTGTGCAGATGCGGGCCTTTGTTATCCACCCGAGAAGCGCCGCCTGAGCGTCACGCTTCCCGCCACCGATCAGGCCGCCACGCTGCCTGCAGATTCAGGCGGCTTCGTCTCCGAGCAGGATCGCCTCGCCGCGTTGATCAAAGAGGGTTCTCTGCCGCTCGTACTCGCGACATTCTTTGGTCTTGGCCTGTTGCTCGCTTTCACGCCCTGCGTGTTGCCGATGGTTCCGATCCTCTCGGGCATCATCGCTGGGCAAGGCAACGTGACGACCGGTCGCGCGTTCAGCCTGTCGCTGAGCTATGTGCTCGGTATGGCGACCGTGAATACGCTGGCCGGCATCGCGGCCGCCTCTGCGGGCGCGCAGGTTCAGGCGCTTTTCCAGCAACCGTGGATCATCACGGTGTTCGCACTGCTGTTCGTCGTACTGGCCGCTTCCATGTTCGGCTTTTTCACGCTGCAGTTGCCTGCGGCGCTGCAGACACGATTAGCTGACGTGAGCAACCAGCAACGCGCGGGCACGTATGGTGGCGTTGCCATCATGGGCGCGCTATCCGCATTGATCGTCACGGCCTGCGTAGCGCCGCCCTTGTTTGCAGCCCTCGCCGTGATTGCCCAGACCGGTGACGTGCTGCGCGGCGGCACAGCGCTTTTTGTGATGTCGCTCGGTATGGGCGCACCGCTGCTGATCATCGGCACCTCGGCCGGTCGATTGTTACCCAAAGCCGGCGCGTGGATGGACACCGTCAAAAAACTCTTCGGTGTTCTGATGCTCGGCGTGGCTGCGTGGATGCTGGCGCGTATCGTGCCGGAGTCGTACGCGCTCTTGCTGTGGGCGATTCCCGCCTTCGCTGCGGCTATCGTGCTTTGGATCGATATCCGACCCTCGAGTTGGCGCGGTTGGTTAGGTCGTGGCGTCGGGGTTGCCTTCGGACTGTACGGATTGGTGCTACTGGCGGGTCTCGCGCTCGGCGGACGAGATCCACTCGCACCCATTCCTCAGTGGAGTGCGCCGCAAAGCGCGCTCGAGTTCAAGAAAATCAAAACAGTCGCAGACCTCGATCGCGAAATCGCTGCCGCTAGCGCTGCAGGCAAGCCGGTGATGCTCGATTTCTATGCCGACTGGTGCGTCTCCTGCAAAGAAATGGAACGCTACACTTTCACCGACCCCACCGTTCAAAGCGCATTGGAGGGGACCGTGTTGCTCAAAGCCGATGTCACCGCCAACGACGAGGCGGACCAAGCTTTGCTGCAGCGTTTTGGCATCTTCGGTCCGCCGACAATCGCCTTCTGGAATACCGAGGGCGTCGAACTCAACCGCTTCCGGGTGGTCGGTTTCATGAAGGCCGATGAATTCGCGAACGTCGCCCGTCTTGCCCAAGCGCCCGGAGCCACGCCATGAAGAAGTCCTCCTTGCTGACCGTCGGCGTTGCGCTGCTCGCTGGCGTGATTGCTTTCGTCGCGATTCGCAGCTTCCTGGAACCGAAAGCGCCGGCCGCGGCCGAGATCGCCCCGCTACCGGGCGCACCGGCAACGGCGAGCGGCGCTGGGGACAACCCGAGCATCGCGCGACAGATTCCGGAGAAGCTGCCCGATTTCACCCTCTCGACGCTCGAAGGGCCGCCCAAGGCCATCTCCTCGTTCACCCAACCCTCACTGGTGGTGAACTTCTGGGCTACCTGGTGCGCCCCGTGCCGTCGCGAAATCCCGCTACTGCGTCAAATTCGCGCCGAACGCGGCGCCAAAGGCGTCGAAGTTGTGGGAGTTGCCGTCGATTTTCGCGAAGATGTCGTCAAGTACGCCGCTGAAATCGGGCTCGACTACCCGCTGCTGATCGGCGAAGAGGATGGCATGGCCGCCGCCGACTCCTTCGGCGTCGATCCGGTGTTCCCGTTCACGGCCTTCGTCGATCGCGAACGCCGCATCATCGCCCTCAAAATCGGCGAACTTCACGCCGATGAGGCGGCGTTCATCCTCGATCATGTCGACAAAGTGAACGCCGGAAGCTTGCAACCGGACGCCGCCCGACAACTGATCCGCGACGAAATCCGTCGCCTCGACGCCTTGCGCCCGAAAGAGAAGGCCTGACCCGCCCGAATCGGCAGCCGAAACCGCTCCGGCTGCGTCTTTTATCCCGATATTGCCGGGAATGGGGTACATTTCGCGTCCATTTTCGTGATCTTGGGATCGGGTCGGGGGACGCATGGACATTCGTAAGGTCAAGAAGCTGATCGAACTGCTCGAGGAATCGGGCATTGCCGAGATCGAGATCAAGGAAGGCGAGGAATCGGTACGCATCAGCCGCCAACCGACCGGCGCCGTCGCCAGCCACTTTCCCGTCTACGCACCGCCGCCGGCGCCCGCTGCGATGGCCGTAGCAGCCCCCGCCGCCGAAAGCGCGGCGGCTTCGACCAGCAAGTCGAACGATTACACCGTGCAGGCCCCGATGGTCGGCACCTTCTACTCCGCACCCGCCCCAGGCGCAAAACCCTTCGTGCAGATCGGCGATGAGGTCAAGGTCGGTCAGGTGCTGTGCATCATCTAGGCGATGAAGATGATGAACCAGATCGAAAGCGACCGCGCCGGCAAGATCACCTCGGTGCTCGTCCAGAACGGCGATCCGGTCGAGTTCGGCCAAGCGCTGTTCTCGATTCAGTGAGTCAGGCATCGGCATGATCGATAAGGTCATCATCGCCAATCGCGGCGAAATTGCGCTGCGTGTGTTGCGCGCTTGCCGAGAGCTCGGCATCAAGACGGTGGCCGTGCACTCGACGGCCGACGCCAATCTGAAGCATGTGCTGCTCGCGGACGAGTCGGTCTGTATCGGTCCGCCGCAATCGACCAAGAGCTATCTCAACATGCCGGCGATCATCGCCGCCGCCGAACTCACCGATGCAGCGGCGATCCACCCCGGTTACGGGTTCCTCTCCGAGAATGCCGACTTCGCCGAACGCGTCGAAAAGAGCGGGTTCACGTTCATCGGCCCGAAAGCCGAGACGATCCGCATGATGGGAGACAAAGTCTCCGCCATCAAAGTCATGAAGCAGTACGGCGTGCCTTGCGTGCCGGGCTCCGGCGAGCCACTCGGTCTCGACAACGACGAGAATCTGCGCATCGCCAAGGAAATCGGCTACCCGGTGATCATCAA
>JALRHE010000057.1 GCA_023253235.1 Steroidobacteraceae bacterium | reverse complement strand
GTCGAGAGTGATCTCGATGGTGAACCGATGCCCGATGAAGTGGCGCGTCTGCTCGCTGACGAGAGTGACATGCCCGCCTTGTTGCGTCGTGCCGAGAAACTCACCACCGCAGGGTTCGGTAGTCGTGTCGGCTACTCACGAAAAGTTTTCATTCCGCTGACGCATTGGTGTCGTGACGTTTGTCACTACTGCACTTTTGCCGCTCCACCACGTAAGGGGTCGCGCGCATTTCTGACGATCGACGAAGTTCTCGAGATTGCCCGCGCGGGTGTGGCGGCGGGCTGTGACGAGGCGTTGTTTACGCTCGGCGATAAGCCGGAGTTGCGCTATCCCGCAGCCCGAGCGGAATTGGATGCCCTCGGATTCGCCAGTACGCTCGACTATCTCGCGCACTGTGCGGCTCGTGTCTTCGAAGAGACGGGTTTGCTGCCGCATCTGAACCCGGGCTTGATGAGTGCAGATGAACTCAAGAGACTTCGGCCCACGTCGGTGTCGATGGGCATCATGCTCGAGAGCGCGGCGAGCCGCCTTTGCGAGAAAGGTGGGCCACATCATCGCTCGCCCGACAAAGACCCGCTGCGTCGACTCGCCACCATCGAGGCGGCCGGAGCGTTGTCGATTCCGTTCACCTCGGGGCTGTTGATCGGGATCGGCGAGACTCGCGCAGAGCGCATCGAGACCTTGCTCGCGTTGCGAGCGAGTCACGAGCGACATGGGCACCTGCAGGAAATCATCATCCAGAATTTTCGCGCGAAGCCCGGCACGCGCATGGCCGATGCACCGGAACCTTCGCTGGAGGATCTGCAGTGGACTATCGCCGTGGCCAGGTTGATCTTTGGCAAGACGATGTCCATTCAGGCGCCGCCCAATTTATCGCCCGGTGGCTTGCGCGCCTTGGTGGCCGCTGGCGTCAACGATTGGGGTGGGGTGTCACCGGTCACCCCCGATCATGTGAATCCCGAAGCGCCATGGCCGACGTTGCCCGCGCTGGAGCTGCAAACGGCCGAAGCAGGGCGGTGGTTGGTGCAGCGCTTACCGATCATTCCGTCATATGCGATCGAGCCTGTGCGTTGGCTCGATCCTGCTTTGCGCACAGCCGTGTTGCGGCGCATCGATGCGACGGGCTATGCGCTCGAGCGCGAATGGCACGCGGGCGCGGGTAACCTCCCGCCGCGACGTTATCGCGCGCGGCATCGTCGGTGGTTTGCGCCGAGCGTGAGACAGCGTGTGCTGCAGCAGTCTGTGCAACGTTGCCTCGAGGGTGAGGCGCCGAGCGAAGCCGAGCTTGCCCGCTGGTTCGAGGCGGATGGTGACGACTTCGGACTGTTGGTTCGCGCTGCCGATGAATGTCGGCAGCGAGTCAATGGCGATCAGGTCACCTACGTCGTCAATCGCAACATCAACTACACGAACATCTGCACTCACTCGTGCGGATTCTGTGCCTTTGCCAAGGGGCGTAGCGCTCGCTCACTGCGCGGCCCAGGGTATTTACTCGATCTCGATGAGATTGCGCGGCGGGTGGCTGAGGCGAGTGATCGCGGAGCCACCGAAGTGTGTCTGCAGGGCGGCATCCATCCGTCATTCGATGGTCGGACGTATCTTGATATCGTGCGTGCCGTGAAGGCAGCGGCTCCGTCGATTCACGTGCACGCGTTCTCGCCGCTCGAAGTCACGCACGGTGCGCGGACCTTGGGATTGAGCATCGGCACCTTCCTCGAGCGTTTGATGGCAGAAGGTCTGCGCAGTTTGCCCGGTACGGCAGCGGAGATTCTGAGTGACGATGTCCGCGGCATCATCTGTGCGGACAAGGTGTCGACGGAAGAGTGGCTCGAGGTCATGCGGACGGCGCATGAGATAGGCCTACGCAGCACGGCGACGATCATGTTCGGCCACGTGGAGCGGCCGGTTCATTGGGCGCGTCACCTGCTGGCATTACGAGC
>JALRHE010000015.1 GCA_023253235.1 Steroidobacteraceae bacterium | reverse complement strand
TATCTGGTCGAGCCCAACGTCGATGCCGACTATCCGCTCAAGCCACCGATGGGGCGATCAGGTCGCTCGGAGCCGGGTCGCCAGTCCTACAGTATCGCGGCGGTCAATGAATTCGATCCGCTGTTCGATGATCTTTATCAGTTTTGCGAGGCGCAGGACATCGCCATCGACACGCTGATTCATGAAGATGGCCCAGCGCAGATGGAGATCAACCTGTTGCACGGTAATGCGCTCGATCTGGCGGATCAGGCGTTCATGTTCAAGCGCACGGCGCGCGAGGCTGCCTTGCGTCACAAGATGTACGCCACCTTCATGGCCAAGCCGCACGCGAAAGAGCCGGGCAGCGCGATGCACCTGCACCAGAGCGTGGTGGACAAGAAAACCGGCAAGAACGTGTTCTCTGCAGAGGATGGCACGCCGACGCCATTGTTCTTTGCGCACCTGGCGGGTTTGCAGCGCTATCTACCGGCGGCGATGGCCTTGTTTGCGCCCAACGTGAATTCCTATCGGCGCATCACCCGCTTTCAGGTGGCGCCGATCAACGTGCAATGGGGCTACGACAATCGCACGGCGGGGTTGCGCGTGCCGATGTCAGAGCCGCAGTCGCGTCGCGTCGAGAATCGTATCTCGGGTGCGGATGCGAACCCGTATCTCGCCACGGCTGCATCGCTCGCCTGCGGATATCTCGGCATGGTGCAGGGGTTGTCGCCTACCGATCCGATTTCCGGCAGTGCGCACGATCTGCCGTTCTCCTTGCCGCGTAATCTCGATGAGGCGATTCGCTTGTTACGTGAGTGTGATCCTTTGATCGAGATTTTGGGTGACTCGTTCGTCTCGGCTTTCGCGCTCGTCAAAGAAGCCGAGTACGAAGTATTTCTGCAGGTGATCAGCTCTTGGGAGCGCGAACACTTGTTGCTGAACGTTTGAGTCGGCCGTGAGCCTGGACCAGCGAGACGACATGACGGCGACGCGCAGCACGGCCGAGTGGCAGCGGCTTGATGCAGCGCACTATCTGCATCCCTTCACCGATCATCAGGCGCTCTCGGCCAAGGGCGCGCGTATCATCACGCACGCTGAAGGCGTCTATCTGCACGATTCGGAAGGGCATCGGATACTCGATGGTATGTCGGGTCTTTGGTGCGTCGCGCTCGGCTACGGACGACAAGAGCTGGCTGAGGCCGCTTATCGTCAATTGCAGCAGCTGCCGTACTACAACAGCTTCTTCCAGTGCGCGAATCCGCCAGCGATCGAGCTCGCGGCTCTGTTGGCGGAGTTGACGCCGCCGCAGTTCCAGCATGTTTTCTTCACCGGTTCCGGCAGCGAGGCGAACGATACCTTCGTGCGTCTCGCGCGTCGTTACTGGGCGTTGCAGGGCAAGCCTGAGAAGCGCGTCATCATCAGTCGCTGGAATGGTTACCACGGTAGCACCATGGCAGGCGCGTCGTTAGGCGGGATGAAGGCGATGCATGCTCAGGGTGGTTTGCCGATCCCCGATATCGTGCATATCGGTCAGCCGTACTGGTTCGAGTGCGGCGGTGACCTCACCCCCGAAGAATTTGGTCTGCAGGCCGCGCGCGAGCTCGAGAGCAAGATTCTCGAGATCGGACCCGAGCGCGTGGCTGCGTTCATCGGTGAGCCGGTGCAGGGAGCAGGCGGTGTGATCATCCCGCCCGAGTCGTACTGGCCTGAGATTCAGCGCATCGTGGATCGCTACGGCATCTTGTTCGCATCGGACGAGGTGATTTGTGGCTTTGGACGAACCGGTCAGTGGTTCGGATGCGAGCATTACGGTACCCGGCCCGATTTCATGACGCTCGCCAAGGCGATCACCTCGGGCTATCTGCCGCTCGGTGCGTTGATGGTGGGTGAGCGCGTCGCCGAGGTGCTGATCCGGGAGGGTGGCGAGTTCGCGCACGGCTACACCTACTCAGGGCATCCAGCAGCCGCTGCGCTGGCGCTCGCGAACCTCAAGATCCTGCGCGAGCAGAGGATAGTCGATCGTGTCAGAGAGGAACTGGCGCCGTACTTCGCCTCCCGTTGGCGCCAGCTTGCCGACCACCCGCTCGTCGGTGAATCGCGATCGCTCGGTCTGCTCGGGGCCTTAGAGCTCGTTCCGGCCAAGCCGTCGCGGCGGTTCTTCCCGGAGCGCGGCACGGTGGGTACGCGTGCGCGGGATCTATCGGTCAAAAATGGCCTCGTGATGCGTGCCGTGTGGGACACCTTGATCGTCGCTCCGCCGCTCGTGATCGAGCCAAGACAGATCGACGAGCTCGTGTCCAAGGCGGCGCAAACCCTCGACGAGTTGTATCAAGCACTGCGAGCTGAAGGCGCGCTCTGAGATTTCACGCGCTCGGGCTTTTCAGGGGGGGGTGGCTGCGCTATAAAAGCGGCAGCGCAATGGGGCGCGTCACGTCGACTCTCAGGGAGACCTCCACGAAATGAAAACTTCGGCCCGTGCGGCACTCGTTGCCGTTACCGTCTCGGCTATGTTGGTGGCTTGTGGTGACAAGCCAGCCGAACAACAGAAGGTGCTCAACGTCTACAACTGGTCGGATTACATCGACGAGACGGTGATCACCGACTTCGAGAAGGAAACGGGCATCGACGTCACTTACGACGTGTTCGATTCCAACGAAGTACTCGAGACCAAGTTGCTCGCGGGTAGCACCGGCTATGACATCGTCGTGCCGTCGGCGTCATTCCTCGAGCGGCAGATCAAGGCGGGTGT
>JALRHE010000403.1 GCA_023253235.1 Steroidobacteraceae bacterium | reverse complement strand
AGGAGACGATGGCTGCCCAGCGCTGGCAATGGCGGCAAACCATCGAGCGGAGTGATGTCCGCGGCGTGTGGCGAATTCGTGTCGAGGCGCGACTGGCGAGTCGCGCGAGCGACGACCGATGGATCGCCACCGTTCACGGCGCGCGAGGTGATGACCTCACCAGTGTCGACCGTGACGATGCGATATGGGATACCGCCAATCGGAGCACGCCGTGATACCGCGTGACCGATCGAGGCTTTCGCGAGGCGGCTTCACCCTACTCGAACTGCTGGTCGCGCTATTTGTCTCCGCGGTCATGTTTGCTGTGGGCTATGGCGCGTTGATGCAAGCAACCCGACAACGCGACGACATCCGCCTCGCGCAAGATGAGCTCGCCAATTTGCAACGAGCGATGCGGCTGCTCACGCTCGATATCACGCAAATGACACCACGACCGGTCGCCGACGTGCTCGGTCGCGGCGAACTCGCCGCCGTCACGGGCGCAGACGGTAGTGGACGACTTCTCGCGTTGACTCGCGGTGGTGAGGGCGATGCACGGGCGAGCGGACGCCCTGCTCTACGTCGTATCGAATACCGACTCGAACAAGGCGAGCTACAACGCCTTGCTTGGCCCGCGCTTGATCCGGTGGCGGGCGTTCAACCGCGCGTCCGAATCCTCCTGCGTAACGTTCGGGTGATGGAGTTTCGCTTCCTCGACAACGAAGGACAGTGGGTCAGCGTCTGGCCGAAGCCGAGCGTGGGTGGCACGCCGGGCGCCTTACGACAACGACCGCGCGCCGTTGAAATGCGTATCGAGATCGCAGGCGCGGGGCTGTTGCGTCGTGTCTGGGAGATTCCCGGTTGAATACGCACTCACGCAGCACCGGGATCGCCCTGTTGACGGCGTTGATCGTGCTCGCGATCACGAGCGCCCTCGCCTACGCCCTCAGCGCAGAGACGGGTCTGGCGATTCGACGAACGGCGGGCGGTGCCGCGCAAGAGCAAGCACGTGAAATCAGCGCCGCCACCGAAGCCGTAGCCGCGTCGTTACTCAAAGAAGCGCTCGAGGATCCGAATTCGACACTGCATGGCGCGCAGCGCTGGGCGCGTCCGTATGGTCCAGTGGAGATCATTCCGGGCTACCTCATGGAGGCGAGACTCGATGATCTGCAGGGGCGCTTCAATCTGAACGCCTTGGTGAGTGCCGACGGGCGACCGAACGATATCGCGCGTCGCACCCTTGAGCGTTTGTTGCAGAACTTGGAGCTCGAGCCGCAATGGGCTGCCATGATCATCGATTGGATAGACGCCGATGACCAACCTCTCGATGGCGGGGCTGAAGTGAGCCGCTACAGCACGCTCACGCCGGGCTACCGACCCGCCAATCGCATCATCACCTCGACGAGTGAACTGCTCGCAATCGAGGGCTTCGATCTTGATCGCTATCGTCGACTAGAGCCGCACATTTCAGCATTACCACGCGATGCGGGCTTGAATGTCTGCACCGCAACGGGTCCGCTACTCGACGCATTGAGTGGCGAGCGACAGTGGAGCAGCGCCGCCGACGGCTTGCAGCGCAATCGAGAAGCAGGTTGCTTTCCACGGCTCGAGGTCTTACGCAACAGTCTCCGTGACCCGACCGAGTTCGACGCCTTACGCAGCGCGCTCGGTCTTAGCGAACGCAGCCGTTACTTTGGCCTCTTCGGCTACGTCTCGAGTGGCCGTTCCGGCTACACTTCCTACAGTTTGCTGCGTCACGAGGGGCCGGGTGCCGGCCAGATTCGGGTTCTGCTCCGCCACACTGCACCATGAACCAACCACGCTTACTGCACATTCCGGTGGGTGCGAATTTGGAAACGACGATTTCGTCGTTCAAATCTTCGCTGCCGACTGGTGCTGCGGACGACACCCCAGCGACGCCCTCACTCATCGTTCTGGTCCCGGCGGCCCTGGTGCCGCGGCTCGGTGCAACGCTACCGGCGGTGCCGTCGCAAAAATTGCGGCAAGCGGCTGCCTACGCTATCGAAGATCGCCTTGTCGGCGATGTCGAATCACAGCATTTGACCGTCATCAACTCACAGCCCGTATCCGGTGGCCAACTCGAGATCGAAATCGCGGCAGTCGAGCGAGACTGGTTGCGCGAGCTACTCTCTGCACTGAGCGTCGCTGGGTTAAAACCGAGCGCCGTTTATGCCGATGCCGATTGCATCGCATCCAAGCCTGGCGATGTGCTGCTGTGGATCGATGGTGCAGACGCACATTGGATCACCCCGCAAGGTTGGCGACGTACTTGGCCGGTCGATACGCTGGCAGACGCGCTCGACTGGTCGCTCGGGAACACCCCTGCGGGCACCTTGGGACTGCGCGTGTACGCGAACGCCGCGGACCTGCAGAAGCATAGTCTGACAATCGATGCGTTGCGCGCTCGACTCGTCAGCGTTCAGT
Source organism: Steroidobacteraceae bacterium (assembly GCA_023253235.1). Classification (GTDB taxonomy): domain Bacteria; phylum Pseudomonadota; class Gammaproteobacteria; order Steroidobacterales; family Steroidobacteraceae; genus UBA964. The sequence continues at coordinate 1,119 of JALRHE010000403.1, read as the reverse complement.
TGTATCCGCTGGAGCGACCACTCGACTGGTTGGCACAAGAACTCGAAACAGCACAGCCGAACAATCTTCTGCACAGCGAGTTTGCGCCGCAGAAAACGCACTCCGAACGCTGGCGACGCTGGCGCTGGCCGCTACGGATCGCCGCCGCCATCGTCGCAATTTTTATGGCACAGATTGTGGTCGATTTGAGCATGGCGTCCGCACGTGCGCGCGTGATCGAGGAGCGGATCGCTGCGCAGGCCAGTACGTTGCTGCCGCCGGCTAGCGCGATCGCGAATGTCGTCCCGCTGCTCGAGCGTCAACTAGTCGCCATGACCAGCAGATCAGCGACCGCCCCCACACTCGAGGCGTTGAATTCATTGGTCGTGCCATCCGGTGCGACCCCGATGAAACTCGATGCGATCGACCTGAAGCCCGGGCGGGCGACGCTTCAGTTAACGAGTGCGACGCCTGAAGAAATTGCGGTGTGGCGTACAGCGTGGTCAGCGGCCGGTTGGCAAGTTTCCGAGAGTCGCGACCCGCAAGGCATGCTGGTCATCGAACTGGTGCGCCCGTGACACTACCGACCGTCGTGAGTCAGTGGTTCGAGGGTCTGCAGCCGCGTGAGCAGCGTATTCTGCGTATCGGACTGCCCGTGATCGCCATGATCGTTCTACTGGGTTCGCTTAGTTGGTTGCTCGATGCGCGCGACGCCGCGATGCAGCGCTGGCAACGAGCCGCCGCGCTGGAGCCACGCATCTCACAACTGATGTCCTCTAGCAACGCGACACCGGAAAGCTCAGCGATTCTCGCGAACGTGACAACCGAAGCGGGCATCAGCACGCTGACCATCACCGATCTTCCCGTCGAGCAGGTCTTCGATCAAATCGCTGCATGGGAAAAATCGGGCGGTCGTATCCAGCATTTGCAGTTACGTCGCACGAGTGACGGACGAGTCAGCGGCGAGATCCGTGGCAGTCTCACAGCGCCCTGATCGCGGACCGCGGCGATTGAGAGCGCCGTTATCTCTCTTCATCCTCGCGTGTTTGGCCGGGATTGTCGTTTGGGCACCGGCGGCATGGCTGCGGTCTTCGCTGCCGATACCGTTCGTCTGTACCGATGCGACGGGCACCATTTGGA
>JALRHE010000408.1 GCA_023253235.1 Steroidobacteraceae bacterium | reverse complement strand
GCCTCATCACCCCAGCGCGCCCGCAACCGCTCGACCAAGGCTGGCACTTCCCCCGTGACACCAGCGCCCTGCTCACCGGCACGCCAGAGCGAGGCGTTGCAGGCGATGCGAGGTCGCAACGCTCCCGAGCGCAACTCGCAGAGCGTGACTGCCGCCGGTAAAGCACAACGCGACAACTGCAGAGACAACAACTCGCGACAGGCAGAGGCCTGCCACTGCATTGAGGCAAATCGCAGCGTCACTCGCGTAGTCGGTACGGGTGATCGATGATGCAACCGTAATTGCAGCGACTCGATTCCCGCTTGTCGCAAGCAGAGAAATCGTTCGAGATCGGCAAGCAAAGGTTCTAGATAAGCCAATACGGCAGCTTGAGTCCGTAACTCGAAATCAGGTTCACGACGAGCGTGAAAACGCTCGCGCACTCGATGCGGTTTGCGCAGATCGGCAGTGGCGCCGGTCAAGCGATCGAGCATCTGCAATGCAGGTTGCCCAAATCGGCGCGCAAAACCCGCGCGTGGCAAACGCAACAAGGCACCTAGCGTTCTCACACCGATCGACTCGAGGCGCTCGACTTGCTCGTATGGCCAGCGCAATACAGCGATTGGCAATGGCGACAATAGACCCACCAATCGCTCCCGACTCGAGACGAGCAGGTTTTGCTTGGCCCTAGCCAACGCCAGTGCTGCCAACGGTGTCGGTGCCAGTGCCCAATCGACGGGCACAGACACAGCCTGCGCACGCGCCACGATTTGCCGACACAAGACACGCGCACCGCCGAAGAGACGAAAGCTGCCACGTACTTCGAGAACCACCGCATCGGGCTCTTCAATGCTGACGCGTGGCGTGTAGTCCATGGCCAAAGCAGACAGTCGTTCGAGTGCATCTGATTGGAGTGCACCCGATTGGATGTCGACACACTGCAGCGCCAACCACGATTCCGCAGGTGTGTTTTCGAAGGACAAATCGGCAACAGGCGACTCGACGAAAAGCGGCTCAGTCCGATGTGCCGGCGCTGCGGATGCCGTCGTCGATCGGCCAGTTGGCACCGCGGTGCCTGTTGACCGCGAGGCAGAAGCGACATGCCGTGTCGTGGCAAACGCCCGTCGCGTCGACGAGACGCGCTCACGCCTGGCCATGGTTCCAATACACCGTGAAGGCATGCCGCCGCCCACCACGGCTCTTCAGCAGTTGCAGACGCGCACCGGGCATGGATTCATCAGCCGGCAAAGATTCGCACGCAATACGCAACTCGGCTGCGGACGAACGCGCAGCCTCGCTCAATGGGCGAAACAAAAATGCCGGCGCCCCGCCCCGCTGGGTCGCCAACTGCAGGCGACGCAAGGCGCTGCCTGAAGGTACGGCACCGGGCCAACCGAGCACGAGCGCGCATCCCCCTGAGACCAAGGTTTGCTCCAGCGCCCACAGCGCTTGGCTCGTGCGGATGATGAGTTGCTGTGCGAGCGGCACCCCGGCTGCCACGAGTGCAGGCGCATAGGGCTCAAAGGGCGGCGCGATCCAGGCGGTCCAACGGGGCGGCGTCATTTGACCAACCCGTACGAGCAAAGGCACGAGCAACTGCATTTCACCGATGCCGTTTCGAGCAGTGAGGATTTCGATGAGTCCGGCAGCGGGCCAACCGCCGCCGGGCAACGCAGCGTCGAGCTCAGCGTAGCCCGTGCTGAGCGTAGCGACGCGTGCAGCGTTGCGACCGGACCAGATGGCCGGATGTTCGAGCAGCGACTCGAGCGCGAGACTCGGGCCGCTGTCTGGAGTCGAGGGTGCCATGGAAACAACGCACTCGCGGATTGAAACGAGAAGAATGACTCACGATGCAGAATCGGCTGCCGATGCCACGACCGGTGTGCTACGCAAGGATCGCGGCTGCGAAAACCAGCTACGCCTCTCGCATCCGCAGGGACATTGGAATCGCTGCAGACTCGCGCGTGGTGTCGCAACGGCAGGCTTCACCGTCACCTTGTGATGACGTTTCGATTTCTTTGGCGCGAGCGCATCCGCTGCGCCCGGCGAAGGGAGCAGTTCGAAGACAGACATGGAAACCTCCGGACGAGCCGGTGAGAGTGCGAGCTACATGAGACCGGCGGGCGTCGCCTTGCCGGCGGTGGCACCGCGGCGCAGCACACCCACGACCACCCCTTCGATGATCAACGGCTCTTCACGCAGGTTGACGCGGATGGGCTCAAAGTCGGCGTTCTCCGGCAGCAGCCACACCGTCGGCCCTTCCTGTTTGTAGCGCTTGACCGTGACCTCGTTCTCGAGACGCGCGACGATGATCTGACGATTGCGCACCTCGGGGGTGCGGTGCACCGCCACCAGGTCGCCGTCGAGGATGCCGGCGTCTTTCATGGACATGCCGGTGACCTTGAGCAGGTAATGGGGACGGGGCGAGAAAATGTCGGGATCGATGTTGAAGCGCGCTTCGATGTTCTCTTCTGCGAGAATGGGCTTACCCGCGGCGACGCGGCCGATGAGTGGCAAGCCGAGTTGCTCGCGCAGGATGTCCTTCAGTTGGATGCCACGCGAGGTGCCCGGCACGAGCGCAATCACCCCTTTGCGGGCGAGTGCGCGCAGATGCTCCTCTGCGGCGTTGGCGGACTTGAACCCGAGCTCTTGCGCGATTTCTGCCCGCGTGGGCGGCATGCCGGTTTCGGCAATAGCTCTTTGGATAAGACGGAGGATTTCAGTTTGGCGTGGCGTGAGATCTGACATGGAACACCTCTACCTCTGTTGATCCATACAGTACCTGTGAATTCATCCAGTCGCAAGCCCCCCGCCGCTGATTTCGATGCACTCGTCATCGGCGCCGGTCACAACGGTCTCGTCTGCGCCTGCTACCTGGCGCGCGCGGGCCTGCGGGTCGGTGTCTTCGAGCGTCGCTCCCTAGTCGGTGGCGCGGCGGTCACCGAAGAGTTCGCGCCAGGCTTTCGCAACTCGACGGCGAGCTACACCGTCAGCCTGCTCGAGGCCAAGGTATTGCGCGATCTGCGTCTGGCCGAACACGGCCTACGCATCGTCGAGCGACCGATGCAAAACTTCCTGCCACTACCCGATGGCGATTCGTTCAGTGCCGGTCCTGAGGCCGCTGCCACCTTGGCGGAGGTGCGTCGCTACAGCGCCCGCGATGCCGAGAGGCTCCCCGCCTTTCACGCCATGCTCGATCGCGCCGTCACGCTGCTGCGCGAACAACTGACGCGCACGCCGCCTACCGACCTGCGTCGCACGGGAGATCTTTGGGAACTGCTGCGCTTTGGTCGACAGTTCCGCGCCCTGCCGCTAGCGCACCAGCGCGAGCTACACGAAATCTTCACGCGTAGTGCAGGCGAGATCCTCGATCACTGGTTTGAGACGCCCGCACTCAAAGCCTTGTTCGGTTTCGATTCGATCGTTGGTAACTACGCGAGTCCCTACACGCCAGGCAGTGGCTATGTCTTGCTGCATCACGCGTTCGGTGAAGTGAACGGCAAGCGCGGTCTCTGGGGCCATGCCATCGGCGGCATGGGCGCCATCACGCAGGCTCTCGCTGCCGAGGCGCGGCGTCTCGGCGTGCATATCGAGTGCGATGCGCCGGTCGCGAAGATCATCACCACGCGCGCCAGTGGCCGCAGTCAGGCTCAAGCGACTGCGAGTGGCATCAAACTCGTCGATGGTCGCGTATTCGGTGCGTCGCGTATCATCGGCAATCTCGGTCCCAAGCCACTGTTCCTGAATTTATTGCCTGCAGAAGATCTACCAGAGGATTTTCGCTCGCATATCGAACGATGGCGTACCGCTTCGGCCACTTTCCGTATGAACGTGGCACTCAGTGAATTACCGCGCTTCGAGGCGCGCCGTTCGCGCAGTGATGACACCCACCTCGGCGCCGGCATCATCATCGCTCCCTCACTCGATTACATGGATCGTGCTTATGCCGATGCGAGGCTCACGGGTTGCGCGCGTGAACCGATCGTCGAAATGCTGATCCCCTCGACGCTCGATGACACGCTCGCGCCCCGTGGTGCGCACGTCGCGAGCCTCTTCTGCCAGCACTTCGACTACAACCTGCCGGGCACGCTCGAGGCACCACGCAGTTGGGAGGACCCCACGGAGAAACAAGCCGCGATCGATTCGATCATCGATACGGTCAATGCCGTCGCACCCAACTTCCGTCGCAGCATCGTGGGAGTTCTTGCCCTCTCGCCTCTCGATCTCGAACAGCGTTTCGCACTCGCCGGAGGTGACATCTTCCACGGCTCACTCGGACTCGATCAGCTGTGGGCGGCACGCCCGGCACTCGGCTACGGCAATTACCGAACACCCGTGCGCGGCCTGTACCTCTGCGGCTCCGGTGCGCACCCTGGCGGCGGCGTCACGGGGCTACCCGGCTCGAATGCGGCGCGGGAAATTCTCCGTGATCGCCGCAAGTAATCTTTGAACGGATCACCCATGCGTATCATGCACACCCTGTTCTCGAGCGGCTTCGCCGGCACCGAAAGGGCCACGGCGGAAATGTGCAATGCCTGCGTGACGGAACACGAGGTGACGCTCGTGTTGCAGAAGCAGCATCGCGCCTCGAATGGAGTGTCGATCCGCGATCATCTGGATGATCGAGTCCGCGTGATCGAGGTGAGTCGCTGGTTTCCCGCCTGGGGACTCGCACGAGCCATCCGCGATCATAAACCGGAGATCATCCACACCCATTTGCGCAAGAGCACACGACTCGTCGCACGCTTGAAACCACCCTGCGCCACCATCTCAACCCTGCACATGTGGGTGAACGGGCCGCATTTTCTCGAAATGGACGGCCTGATAGTCATCGCTCAATGGCAGAAGAAAGATCTCGAGCGTTATCGCGGTCGCATCTTCGACATCAACGAATCTTTGATCCCCACACCCAGAGTGGACGCCGAGCAGCGCCGTCACCTACGCGCGCTAGCTGGTGCAGGTGAAGCCGATTTTCTGATCGGCGGTGTCGGTCGACTCGCCAAGTCGAAGGGTTTCGACACTCTCATCCGCGCGTTCGAGCAAGCCGCCATTCCCGACGCCAAGCTCGTGATCATCGGTGATGGTCGTGAACGCAAACGCTTGGAGCAACTCGTCCAGAGCGATCGAGTCCGCTTCCTCGGTTTCCGCCCAGACGCCAAGGCGTTCTATCAGGCTTTTGATTTGTTCGTGAGCCCCTCGCGCAGCGAACCGCTCGGGCGCGTCTTGTTCGAGGCGATCGATGCGGGCACGCCGGTGCTGGCAACGGCCACTCAGGGACCGTCGGAGATCTTGGTTCGTTATCCGGGCACGTTGGTACCCATCGATGATGTGAATGCGATGAGCGCGGCACTTCGATCACTCGCGACACAGAAACTGGCGCGCGTGGACCACGATTTGTCTGCCTACCATCTGGAGAACGTCGTACGCGAAACGCTGCACGCGTATCGCGAACTCATCGAAGCGCGAGGTAACGCCTCAGTCGCTCGATGATGCCCGGCAGCGCGTCGTGCAGTGCTAGGGTGTGTCGATGCGATGCCAGGTCGGATCTGACCCCTTGATCGATCAGTACACGCTCGCAGGTTTCAACAACGTCATCGGGCTTCGGCGAAAGCACCACGCCTTGCGCGGCGCAGCGTGCGATTCGCTCAGCTTGATCGCCGGCGATCGGGATGGCGATGCACGGCTTGTCGAGGGCCAGCGCCTGCAACAAGGTATCGCCACCATTCACGAGCACGACTCTGGAGCGCGCGAGCAACGCGTGCAAAGCACCGCCCGGAACACTGCGCACCGTCTTGAAGTGACTCGTCTGCGACAGCTCCCCAGCAAACGAGGGGCCGGCGACGAACACCACGCGATGACCTCTTGCAGCTAGAGCTGCACCCCACTCGGCAAATCGCGCTGGCGTCATGCTGGCATCGTGAAACTGACTGCCACCGCCGGGGACGATCACGATATCCGGCACACCAAAACCAGCGAGCAAGTCATCTGCAGCAGACTCATCGGCCGGCGCCAATACGGTGTCGAGATAATGCAATTCAGGGCGCGCCAACCAACGTAACTTCCAGCGCTCGAACAGAGTCGGTGCGCCGGCAATCAGCTCGGGATAGGAAATCCAGTGCTCGTCGATGAGACGCATCCAGCGTAGACGAAACGCCTTGTAACGCTGCCTCGAACGCGAACTCACATAGACGACAGCAGCACCAACGCGCTTCGCAGCCCGCAATTGCGGCGTCCGCCCGGCGTTGTCGAAGACCACGACTGCCGGCCGCAACCGCTCGATGATCTCGACGACCTCACGGGTGCAGAGCGTCGGGGACGCCGGCAGCAAAGTGACTGGATGATGGAAGCCGACCGCGTACGGCGCCGCACGATGCAGCAGGAAATGGATGGCGATGTTGGGGTCATGCACAACCAAGGCATCTGCGATGCTGCGCGCCCGCGCGAACTCGCCCATACCACTCGGACCGCTGACCGGAACAAACAGAACGGTTGGGGATGACGCACTCACGGCTGACATTATGGACGTAACCCTTCTGTGCGGGCTCACCCCAATCGGAGGATTCGGTCTCGGTCGCAGTCCCCTTTGCGCTCCAGTACCGCTATAATATTGCCGTTGGGGTCGACCACATGGCGGCCTCTCGCCAACGACCCGAACCAGCAACAATCTCAATTGAGGACATGAACACTATGAAGACCCCGATCGTCGCCAAGATCGTCGCTGTCGCCGCCGTTGCCACCCTCGCCGGTTGCACGGACCTGAAGCCGCTCCAGGCCGAAATCGACAGCCTGAAGACCCAAGTTTCGAGCCTGCAGACGCAAGTCGCTGCCGCCAAGAGCTCGGCTGACGCCGCCAACGGCGCTGCCGCCTCGGCTGCTTCGGCTGCCAACGGTGCTCAGTCGACCGCCAACCAGGCGCTGTCGGCCGCTCAGGCCTCGCAGGCCTGCTGCGATGCGACCAACGAGAAGATCGACCGCATGTTCAAGCGTTCGATCTCGAAGTAATCGCTCGTCGATTCGCTTCGTGCGAGAAAACGCCGCGCCAAAAGCGCGGCGTTTTTTTTGGTGCGCTTTGTTCGGTGTATCCGTCGACGCTCGCGATCAGTACCGAATCAGCGCCGAACCCCAGGTGAGACCACCACCGAAGGCCTCGAGCAGGATCAGATCGCCGCGCTTGACGCGACCGTCGCGCACGCCCGCATCGAGCGCCATAGGCACCGAAGCGGCTGACGTGTTGCCGTGCTGCTCCACGGTCACGATGACCTTGTCCATCGACATCTCGAGTTTCTTGGCGGTCGCCTGAATGATGCGGATGTTGGCCTGATGCGGAATCAACCAATCGATGGCGGACTTGTCGAGTCCGTTGGCGGCCAAGGTCTCATCGACGATGGCACCCAATGACTTCACCGCGATCTTGAAGACCTCGTTGCCAGCCATGTGAATGTAGGCCGGGATGCGGCCTTGCTCATCGGGATGAAAGCCCTTCGAAGGACCGACTGGGCAATAGAGCAGATCCTTGTAGAACCCGTCGGTATGCAGATGCGTGGAAATGATGCCGGCCTCATCGGCTGGCTTGAGCACCACCGCACCAGCACCATCACCGAAGAGGATGGCGGTACTGCGATCACTCCAATCAACGATGCGGCTAAGCGTCTCTGCGCCGATGACGAGCGCGCACTTGGCATCACCCAACTTGATGAATTTATCGGCGACGGAGAGCGCGTAGATGAAACTGCTGCAGGCGGCTTCGACTGAAAATGCCGGGCAGTTGCGTATACCGAGACGATCCTGCAGCAACGCACCGCAGTTCGGGAATACCTGATCCGGAGTGGTGGTACCAAAGACGATCAGATCGATCTCATCGGGATCGACACCGGCGGCCTGCATCGCCCGGCGCGCAGCAGGCACCGCGAGATCCACCGTCGTTTCGCCTTTGGCGGCGATACGGCGCTCGCCGATGCCGGTGCGCTCGCGAATCCACTCGTCCGAGGTCTCGACCATCTGCTCGAGATCTTTGTTGGTCAGCACCTTCTCGGGAAGATGACTGCCGGTGCCCACGATGCGCGAATACTTCAGCATGTCGAGTGATCCCCAGCGCCGAGCGCTTGTGAAACATGTTGCACGAGTCGCTTGCGTACCGCCGTGGCGGCGATCGCAATGGCCTGCGCCATCGCATAACGATCTGCGCTGCCGTGACTTTTTACCACGATGTGCTTGAGCCCCACCATGATCGCGCCGTTGTAGCGGCGCGGATCGAGCGAACCCGAGACGCGCTTGAGAACAGGGCGCGCCGCCAAACCGGCGAGCTTGCTCGGCAGATCCGCTGTGAACTCGCGTTTCAAGCGATCACCGATCAGACCCGCAACGCCTTCCATAGTCTTGAGTGCGACGTTACCCGTGAAACCATCGGTGACAACCACATCGACTTCGCCGGAGAAAATATCTTGGCC
>JALRHE010000309.1 GCA_023253235.1 Steroidobacteraceae bacterium | reverse complement strand
GTATTCCGGCGCCATGTTGGCGATGGTGGCGCGATCGGCGAGCGGCAAGTTGGCCAAGCCGTCGCCAAAGTATTCGACGAACTTCTCGACGACGCCTTTCTTGCGCAGCATCTCGGTGACGGTGAGCACGAGATCGGTCGCCGTTGCACCGGGCTGCAATTGGCCCGTGAGCTTGAAGCCGACGACTTGCGGAATGAGCATGGTGACCGGTTGACCGAGCATCGCCGCTTCCGCTTCGATGCCGCCCACACCCCAACCGAGCACGCCGAGACCATTGATCATGGTCGTATGTGAGTCGGTACCGACGAGGGTGTCGGGGTAGGCCTGCAACTTAGAGCCGTTGCGATTCTCAAAGACCACGCGACCCAGGAACTCGAGGTTGACCTGGTGAACGATGCCCGTGTTCGGCGGAACCACCTTGAAGTTGCGGAACGCCGTCTGGCCCCAACGCAGGAACGAGTAGCGCTCTCCATTGCGTTGGAACTCGATCTTCGTGTTCTTCGCCAGAGCATCGGCCGTACCGTAGTGATCCACTTGCACCGAGTGGTCGATGACCAGCTCAGCGGGTGCCAACGGATTCACCTTTTGCGGATCGCCGCCGAGCTTGCGAATGGCTTCGCGCATCGCGGCAAGATCGACGACGCAGGGGACGCCGGTGAAGTCCTGCATGATCACGCGTGCCGGCGTGAAGGAAATCTCGTGATCGGGGGTCGACTGCGCTTTCCAGTTGAGTAGCGCGTCGATGTCCTTGCGAGTGACGTTGATGCCATCTTCGAACCGCAGCAGGTTCTCGAGCAGGATTTTGAGCGAGTAGGGCAGGCGCGCCACTTTCTTCTGCGGCAGCGCAGCGAGGCTCCACATCTCGTAGGAACGCGAGCCTACTTTCAGTGTTTTGCGCGCGCGGTAACTGTCGGCCATCGGAAACCCCCGGAAACAGGTGAACTGGGCAAAAAACGAAATGAAATTATAGCGATTCGATGACCGCGCCGCCCAGACAGCGAGTGCCCCGATAAAGAACGGCGAACTGGCCCGGTGTCACTGCGCGCTGCGGCGACTCGAAACGCAATTCCATGCCGGCATCCGCTTGCGGTTCGACACGGCAGGGCTGATCGGGTTGACGGTAACGCAGCTTGACGGTGGCATCGAACGGCGCGCTCGGCGGGTCGATCAGCCAGTGCATTGGTCCGGTCTTGACCCAGTGGGTTTGCATCAAGGGGTGGTCGTGACCCTGTACCACCACCAACGCGTTACGAGCGAGATCCTTGCGAGCGACATACCAGGGCGCCTCTTCGTGGCCACGACGTCCACCGATTTCGAGACCGCCGCGCTGGCCGAGCGTGTAGAAGGCGAGGCCGCGATGTGTGCCGATACGCTCACCCTCGGCCGTTTCGATCGGACCCGGGTTTTCGATGACGTACTGCGCGAGGAACTCGCGAAAAGGTCGCTCGCCGATGAAGCAGATGCCCGTGCTGTCTGGCTTGTCGTATACCGGCAGTCCGGCTGCTCGCGCCTCCGCGCGCACCTCCGCCTTGCGCGAGTCACCGAGCGGGAATAGCGCCGCTTGCAGCTGTGGCAGCTCTAGCGCGTGCAGGAAGTACGACTGATCCTTGTCGAGATCGATCGCCTTGTGCAATTCGACACCGTCAGCGCCCTCGATACGTCGTGCGTAGTGCCCGGTGGCGAAGCGCTCACCACCCAAGCGGCGTACATGTTCGAGACAGACGCCGAACTTGATCTCGCGGTTGCACAGAACATCGGGGTTCGGTGTTCTGCCTGCGCGGTACTCGGTGAGGAAATAATCGAAGACGCGTTGTCGGTATTCTTCGGCGAAGTCGACCCGATGCAGTGGAATGTCGAGCTCGCGACAAACGGCTCTCGCGTCCTGATAGTCGTCAGCGATCGTGCAGTAGCTGTCGTCCTCGGCCCAGTTCGCCATGAACAGGCCCTGTAGCTCGTGTCCCTCGCGGCGCAGTCGCAACGCGGCGACCGCTGAGTCGACGCCGCCCGAGAGACCGACGACAACCTTCATCGAGGCCCGTTCAGGCGCCGCGCGTCAGAGAAACGGCGAGACCTAAGTAGCTCGCCGGTGTCATCGCGGCGAGGCGTGACTTCGATGCTTCATCGATCGGCAGCGTAGCGACGAAATCGCGATACGCCGCGCCATCGATACGGCGTCCGCGAGTGAAGTCCTTGAGCAGTTCGTACCCGTTCGGCACACCACGCGCACGCAACACGGTCTGCACGGCTTCCCCGAGCACTTCCCACGCGTCGGCCAAGTCGAGCGCCATGCGTGTCGGATCCGGCTCTATCTTGCCGAGGCCGCGCTGCAGCGCGCGCAGCGCCACCAGTACGTGGCCGAGCGCGACGCCCACGTTGCGCAGTACCGTGGAGTCAGTCAAATCGCGCTGCCAACGCGAGATCGGCAGTTTATCGGCGAAGTGTCGCAGCAGGGCGTTCGCAATGCCGAGGTTGCCTTCGGCGTTCTCAAAGTCGATCGGATTGACCTTGTGCGGCATCGTCGATGATCCGACCTCACCGGCGACTGGCCGTTGTTTGAGGTAACCGAGGCTGATGTAGCCCCACACGTCGCGCGAGAAATCGACGAGCACGACGTCGAGCCC
>JALRHE010000307.1 GCA_023253235.1 Steroidobacteraceae bacterium | reverse complement strand
CTTGCCACCCGGCTGCCAGTAGCCACCGCGCGGATCGAAGACCGCTTTCAATTCCTCGACGAGGAACGTCACGTCACCACCCTTGCGGAAAACCGCAGAAATGATACGGGTCAACGCCACGATCCATTGGTAGTGATCGAGGTTCTTCGAATTGATGAACACTTCGAAAGGACGACGCTGCTCGTGCTCGGTCCCCTCGTTGAGGATGATGTCGTTGATGGTGACGTACATCGCGTGATCCGACACCGGCGTTTTGATTTTGTACGTCGAACCGATCAACACCTCGGGGCGTTGCACCTCTTCGGTCAAGCGCACCACTTTGCCGCCGTGCGTGGTCGGCAACTCGGCGGGAGACGGCGCAGCCGCAACAGGAGCCGGCGTCTCGGTGCCCGGCTTCAGAACTCGATACTTGGCGATCTTTCGATCGATCTTGATAGCAGCCATGGTCTAAAAAATCCTCAGAACTTACCGTAGTAGCCTTCTTTCAAGGCGTCGTACAAATTGGCGGCGGTGTGCAGTTCACCGTCGTATTCGATTTCCTCATCGCCGCGCAGCGACACTTCACTGCCATCCTCCAGCGTGAACACATAGGTGGTGTTCTTGAGGTCTTCTTCTTTCACGAGCACGCCCTGGAAGGCCTCCGGGTTGAAGCGGAAGGTGGTGCAGCCCTTGAGGCCTTTTTCGTGAGCGTAGAGGTAGATGTTCTTGAACTCGTCGTACTTGAAATCGGTCGGCACGTTGGCCGTCTTCGAAATCGACGAATCGACCCACTTCTGCGCCGCCGCCTGGATGTCGACGTGCGCGGTCGGCGTAATGTCGTCGGCCGTGGTGAAGTAGTCCGGCAGCTTCTCGGCAGCACTCGTGGAGTTCGGCATCGCCTTTTGATTCACGAGTTCGCGGTAAGCGAGCAACTCGAACGAGAATACGTCGACCTTCTCTTTCGACTTCTTGCCTTCGCGGATCACGTTACGGAAGTAGTGATGCGCGAATGACGGTTCGATACCGTTGCTCGCGTTGTTGGCGAGCGAGAGCGAAATCGTGCCGGTCGGCGCGATCGAAGTGTGGTGCGTGAAGCGCGCGCCTACGAGCGCCAACTGCTCGACGAGCGCCGGCGACACTTCGGCAATGCGCTGCATGTAGCGGCTGTAGCGAGCGTGCAGCACGCGACCCGGGATCTTGCTACCGACTTTCCAACCATCGCGCGCCATCTCGGGACGCTTGCGCAGCATCTCGCCGGTGACCGTGAACTCCTCGTTCATGATCGGCGCCGGGCCTTTCTCGCGCGACAAATCGAGCGCGGCTTCCCAACCCGCCAATGCCATTTCACGCGAAACATCTTCGGTGAACTTGACCGACTCGCCCGAGCCGTACTTCATGCCCAGCAGCGTCATCGTGCTGCCAAGGCCCAAGAAACCCATGCCGTGACGACGCTTGCGCAGGATCTCGTTGCGCTGCCCTTCGAGCGGCAAACCGTTGACCTCGACCACGTTATCGAGCATGCGCGTGAATACTTTGACCACCTCGCGATACTCGGCCCAGTCGAACTCCGCCTCGGCGGTGAACGGGCGACGAACGAAGCGGGTCAGATTCACAGAACCCAACAAGCACGAACCATACGGCGGCAGCGGCTGCTCGCCGCACGGGTTGGTCGCGCGAATGTTTTCGCAGAACCAGTTGTTGTTCATCTCATTGACGCGATCGATGAGGATGAAGCCAGGCTCGGCGAAATCGTAGGTGGAGGTCATGATGACATCCCACATACGACGAGCAGGCAGCGTCTTGTAGATCTTGCAGGCGACAAGACCCGTTTCGTTGACGACGAAGTTTTCGTTGTACGGCCAGTCGCGCCAGACGAACTTGGTTTCGTCCTTGAGATCCGGCTTCTCGGCTTCGTATTCCTTGCGCAGGATCGGGAAGGCGAGCTGCCATTCGAGATCGTTGCGCACGGCATGCATGAACTCGTCCGTGATCAACAACGACAGGTTGAACTGACGCAGACGACCGTTCTCGCGCTTGGCGCGAATGAACTCCATGGCATCGGGGTGTCCGACGTCGAACGTGCCCATCTGCGCACCACGACGGCCGCCCGCAGACGACACCGTGAAACACATCTTGTCGTAGATATCCATGAACGACAGGGGACCGGACGTGTAGGCGCCAGCACCCGACACGTAGGCGCCGCGCGGACGCAGCGTCGAGAACTCGTAACCGATGCCGCAGCCCGCCTTCAGCGTGAGACCCGCCTCGTGAACCTTGTCGAGGATGTCATCCATCGAGTCGCGGATCGTGCCCGACACCGTGCAATTGATGGTCGAGGTCGCCGGCTTGTGCTCCTGCGCGCCCGCATTCGAGGTGATACGGCCCGCCGGGATGGCGCCACGGCGCAACGCCCAAAGAAAACGCTCGTACCAATGCTCGCGCTGCTCCGGGGATTCGACGTCGGCAAGCGCACGAGCGACACGGCAATAGGTGTCGTCCATCGACTTGTCGATCGGGTCGCCATTCTTGGAGACCAAGCGATATTTTTTGTCCCAAATATCGAGGGAGGCCTCCTGGAAAGGAATCGAATCGATATCGTTCGTCGCCAACTTGATCACGCTATTCATTTGGGTTCGGATTCCCTGAAAATCTTTGATACGTCAGTGCAAATTCGGTTCGGCAGAGAACAAAACCCGCCCGTGCCGGCTTGTTTTCACAAGTACCGAACTACTGACGGAGGAAACAACGCCTTTGAAGACGATTTTTTTGCTCTCCCCTCTTTCGACCCAGAAACACCTTGTTACCGGAGCCCCTCCGACTGCATTCGAGAATGCACACAAGATGTTGTGTCGAGGGAGCGAGATTAGGCAGGGGGTCGATGGGCGTCCAGACATGGATTCCGTTTCGGAAGCAACATTTTTTACTATTAAATTCATAAACTTATGTGAAATCACGCGGCAAAAGACCGTCTGGAAAATTACCTGCCAACTAGAACAACACCTAGGGCTGGCCCCACTAGATCTTGTGTCCGCCCGTGATCCACACAACTTTCACAACTTATCCCCTTGAAACCCCTCCCTCAATCCGTATATCCCCTTCTCCTTCGACGGAGGAATCCACATGCGCCTGTCTAGCCCCGCCCTGACCCGAATTTTGTTGCTGCTCGGCGCCTTGCTCGCCCCCTGGAGCGGTGGTGCTGCCTCGGCGGCGCAACCGAGCGAGACCCCGGCCGATAGCAGAGCGGAGAGCCGGGAACGGTCCGTGGCCCCCATGCCCTCGCTGGCACCGATGATTCGCCGGGTCTCCCCCTCGGTGGTCAGCATCGGCATCCAGGGCACGGTACGCGAGCAGGGTCCGCGCAACCCCTTGCTGGATGACCCCTTCTTCCGTCGGTTTTTCAATGTGCCGCCGGATGCGGGCGCGCGCGAGCGACCCTTCCAGTCAGCTGGCTCCGGTGTCGTGGTCGACGCAAAGCAGGGCTACATCATCACCAACGCCCACGTCGTCGAAAATGCCCGCGACATCACGGTCACGCTCTCCGATCAGCGTGAATTCCCGGCCAAGCTGATCGGCAGCGACCCGCAAACCGACATCGCCGTCATCCAGATCAAGGCCGAGGGCTTGAGCCAGATCGGACTCGGGGATTCCGACGCTCTGGAACCCGGCGATTACGTCGCCGCGATCGGTAATCCGTTCGGCCTGCAACAATCGGTGTCGTACGGCATCGTCAGCGCACTCGGGCGCTCAGGGATGAACCCTGACGGTTTCGAAAGCCTCATCCAAACCGACGCCTCCATCAACCCGGGCAACTCCGGCGGCGC
>JALRHE010000224.1 GCA_023253235.1 Steroidobacteraceae bacterium | reverse complement strand
AGTCGATCGGATTGACCTTGTGCGGCATCGTCGATGATCCGACCTCACCGGCGACCGCCCGTTGTTTGAGATAACCGAGGCTGATGTAGCCCCACACGTCGCGCGAGAAATCGACGAGCACGACATCGAGCCCTGCGAGCGCATCGGCGTATTCGCCGATCCAATCGTGCGGTTCGATTTGGGTCGTCAGTGGATTGTGGGTGAGTCCCATCGATTCGACGAAGCGGCGCGAGAGCGCTGCCCAATCATCCTGCGGCGCCGCCGCCACGTGCGCATTGAAGTTGCCGACTGCGCCGTTCCATTTGCCAAGCACGGCTACGCCACTCCAGCGATCGATCCCGCGCGCAAGGCGCGCTGCGACGTTCGACCATTCCTTGCCGAGCGTCGTCGGGCTCGCCGTTTGACCATGTGTGCGCGAGAGCATCGGTAGCTCGGCATGGAGGGTCGCAAATTGCTGCAGTTGCTGCGCGATGGCGCGAAACTC
Source organism: Steroidobacteraceae bacterium (assembly GCA_023253235.1). Lineage (GTDB taxonomy): Bacteria > Pseudomonadota > Gammaproteobacteria > Steroidobacterales > Steroidobacteraceae > UBA964. Next base: position 1,897 of record JALRHE010000224.1, on the reverse strand, counting down.
GCTGAGCAGTACGTTGCGCGCATCGCGCAGCAGACGCGCGTAGGCGAGGTTGTTGATGTCCTCGGAGGTGCAACCGACGTGCACGAGCTCGAGCACCTCGGGGGAGGCGCCGGCTGAAGCCAGTTGATCGCGCACGTAGTACTCGACCGCTTTCACGTCGTGGTTGGTGCGCTGCTCGATGGCCTTGACGGCCGCTGCCGCGGTCGCGGGCGGGGCTTTAGCAAGTTCAACGGCGACATCGCGCAAGGCTCGCGTGATCTGAGCCGCCGCGGGCAGGCCAGCCGGTCGTGTATCGGCGAGGAACACCAACCAATCGGCTTCGATGCGAATCCGTTCGCGGATCAGGGCGCTTTCCGACAGGTGCGCACGCAACGGCGCCGTGCTTTTGGCATACCGACCGTCGAGGGGAGAGAGAGCGTCGAGTGCGTCGAGTGACATTCGGATCAGACCGGCGGGGATGGAGTAGAATGCGCATGATAACCCATGAATTCTCTTGATCTGGTTTCACTCGACGATGCGGCTCTCAAGGCGCGTATTTGTAAGTACGTATTGCGCGAGCCTTGCGCCACGCCGCGCGAGGACTGGCGATACGGTGCCCTGACCCCCGAGCGTCGATCGGAGCTGCTAGGATTTTTCCCGGAGCAACCGACGCCGGCAGCCGTACTGGTGCCGATCGTCGAGCACGACACGGGTCTGACCATCTTGTTGACGCGCCGCGCCGACCACTTGTCGCAGCACCCCGGCCAGATCAGTTTTCCTGGCGGTCGTGTCGATCCGCTTGATCGCGACATCACGAGCGCGGCATTGCGTGAGACCGAGGAGGAAATCGGTCTGCCCCGCACACGCATCGAGTTGGCGGGTTACTTACCGGATCACTTGATCATCAGCGGCTACCGCGTAACGCCCGTCGTGGGCTTCATCCAGCCCGGATTCGATCTGCAACTCGACCCGGCTGAAGTCGCCGAAGTATTCGAGATGCCGCTGCGTCATTTGCTCGATGAGCGCAATCATGTTCGTCGTCGCCGGCATTTTCAGGGTTCTGAGGTCGAACTGACGGACGTGCCGTTCGGTCCCCACCATATCTGGGGTGCCACGGCCGGGATGTTGTTGACGCTGTATCGCGTGTTGCGTGGTGAGGATCGTTGAGCATGTCGATGAATCAGCTACTCGCCGTGATGCGTCGTCTGCGTGACCCGCAGGGCGGTTGCGCTTGGGATCTCGAGCAAACGATGCGCAGCATCGTGCCGCATACGCTCGAGGAAGCTTATGAAGTTGCCGATGCGATCGAGCGGAACGACACGACTGCCGTTCGCGATGAGCTTGGCGACCTGTTGTACCAAGTGGTGTTTCTCGCTCGGATTGCCGAGGAGGCCGGTCAGTTCGCCTTCGACGATGTTGCTCGAGCCATCGCCGACAAACTGGTACGACGTCACCCGCACGTGTTCGGTGAAACTCAAGATTTGACCGCCGAGCAGCAGACGCAGGCGTGGGAGGGCTACAAACAAAGCGAGCGCGCCGAGGCCGGCGAGCAGGGCACGCTCGACGGGGTGGCCATGGCGCTTCCGGCTCTGACCCGAGCGGTCAAGCTCGGCAAGCGGGCTGCACGCGTGCATTTCGATTGGCCGGATGCCTCGCACATGCGGGCCAAGCTCGACGAGGAACTGGCGGAGTTCGAAGAAACCTTGCGCGAGCGCCAGTCGGTCGAGCGTCAAAGCGAGGAGCTCGGTGATTTGCTGTTTGTCGTGGCCAACTGGGCGCGGCACTTGAAGCTCGATCCGGAAGCGGCACTGCGTCAGGCGAACGCCAAGTTCGAGAGCCGCTTTCGGTGCATGGAGTCGTTCGCGCGCGACCGCGGCTTGGTCCTCGAGCAATTGGACCTCGATGCACCGAAAGCGGC
>JALRHE010000175.1 GCA_023253235.1 Steroidobacteraceae bacterium | reverse complement strand
GATTCCTCGTCGGTGAGTTTGCGGAAGTGGCCGCGATTCAGATCTCTCGTCAGGGCGAGTGCGCCTAAGCGCGTGCGCAGAATCCGGCTGACGAGCGCGCCTTGCCGCTCGAACAACTGCCGAATCTCCTTGCCGCTCGCGCCCTCGACCTCGATGCGATACCAACGATTGGCGCCCTCGGTGAACTCATCCGACCCCTCGACCGCCAACACCGAGAGTTTTCGACCATCGTCGAGCTGACCGCCGGCGATCGCATCGAGGCTCTCGGGCGTCAACTCGCCGCGCACGCGAATCAAGAACTCCGTTAGCCAGCGACGCACTCGACGTTGCAAGCGGGTGGCCAGCGCCCCGTCGGTGGTCAGCAGCTCCAAGCCCCCATCGACGTTGGGCATCGGCGAGACAGCCAGAAATCGCTTACCTGCCCGTCGCGGCAATTTGGGCACGAGCTCTTCGGTCAAAGATTGTCCAGGCGAGCGATTACAGAGAAAGGTGGACGCATCGACCGACAGCTTCTCGGGATTGCGAGCTCGCCGGAGCACGCGACCATCGATGCGAATTTCGTCACGACCCTGCACGCGCTGACCGAGCTCGGCGCGCACGCCGTTGATGGTCACTCGACCCGCGATGATCCATTGCTCCGCTTCCCGACGGGAGGCGAGCCCGGCCTGCGCAAGGACTTTTTGCAGACGATCACCCGGCAACTCGGCACTGCCGGTCCGTGGGACCGCACGCGAGCCCGATCGTCGGGGCGGACGACGGCCCGTCACGCCTCCGTCCGATCGGCGACGTAGACAGGCTCGTCATCCGATGGCGCCGGCTCAACAACCGGTGCGGCAGATTCGGTAGCGACGACCGCCGCTGTTTCACCCTCATGGATGCCGCTTTCGACACCTTCGGAACCTTCGGCGCCTTCCGCATCGCCCGCCACCGGCAGCATCAACTGCGGATTGAGGTCGGCCATAGCCTTGAGCTCAGCGAGCGGCGGCAACTCGTCGATGCTGCGCAGACCAAAGTAATCTAGGAACTCGCGCGTCGTGCCGAGCAACTCCGGATGACCCGGCACGTCACGATGCCCAACCACGCGAACCCAATCGCGCTCCATCAACGTTTTGATGATGTTGGGGTTAACCGCGACACCACGGACGGACTCGATTTCCGCTCGGGTGATAGGTTGCCGGTAAGCGACCAACGCCAAGGTCTCGAGCAACGCTCGCGAATAGCGCTGCGGGCGCTCCGGCCACAACCGCGACACCTCGCGACCGTAACCCTGCTTGATCTGAATGCGCCAGCCGCTAGCGGTTTCTTTGAGCTCGATACCGCGATCGGCATATTCGCTCTCGAGCTGCTGCAAGGCAGCTTCGAGTTGCGGCTTCTCCGGACGACCATCTTCGTCGAAGAGCTGCGCGAGATCCGCGACCGGCAAAGATTTCCCGGCGGCCAACAACGCAGCCTCGACGACATTACGGATGTGATTCTCGCTCATGCTGTTCCTTCGTCCTGAGATTCGTCATCGGGCACCGCACGCAGACGCGGCGATTGGGCGGCACGTACGTGTAGTGGCCCGTAAGGTTCGGTCTGCACCAGATCGAGCAGACCTTCGCGTACCAATTCGAGGATGGCGATGAAGGTGACGGTGACACCCATACGCCCCTCCTCCGGCTTGAACAGTTTGCCGAAGTCGACGAAGCCGCCGTCCTCGACTGCTGCCAGTACGTCGGTCATACGCGCTCGCACCGACAAGCGCTCGCGTTGCACGTGATGATGCTGGAACATCGCCGCACGCGAAACGACATCGCGGAAAGCGACGATCATTTCCTGCAGCGTGACGGTCGGCAGTTGCGTCAGCGGCCGACGATGCTCGTTGTGTGCACTGGCCAGCCAGATGTCGCGCTCGAGTCGCGGCACGCGATCGATGCTCTCGGCTGCCTGTTTGTAGCGTTCGTACTCTTGCAGGCGACGCACGAGATCGGCACGAGGGTCGATTTCCTCGGTCGTCACCTCGCTCGAGCGCGGCAGCAACATGCGCGATTTGATCTCGGCGAGCGTCGCCGCCATCAACAGGTATTCACCAGCAAGCTCGAGCTGCATGTCCTGCATGAGCTCGATGTAGTTCATGTACTGACGAGTGATATCCGCCAGCGGAATATCGAGGATGTCGAGATTTTGGCGGCGGATGAGATACAGCAGCAGATCGAGCGGACCCTCGAACGCCTCGAGGAACACCTCGAGCGCCTGCGGCGGGATATACAGATCGCGCGGCAACTGCGTTACAGGCTCGCCCTGCACCACCGCAAAGGGCATCTCCTCCTGAGTCGGCACGCTCACGGCATTCGCCTCGGCCGCATCCGCAGGAGGTGGCACTAAACGCAATTCGGGTTTGGACATAGCTCTTCAGTCTCCGCGCAGATGCATGGCGCGACGGACTTCGTCGAGCGTTTCGCGTGCTGCTTCACGCGCCTTCTCGCTACCCTCGGCGAGGATCGCCCGCACGAGCTCCGGATTCTGTTCGTACTCTTCCGCACGCGATCGCATCGCCGATGCTTCGGCCACGACCTTGTCGATCAGCGGCTTCTTGCACTCGAGACAACCGATGCCGGCGGAGCGGCATCCAGCCGCCGCCCAAGTTCGCGTGGGCTCATCCGAGTACACCTGATGCAGCGACCACACCGGGCATTTCTCGGGATCACCGACGTCCGTACGACGCACTCGCGCCGGGTCCGTCTGCATGGTCTTGAGTTTCTTCGCGATCGAGTCCGGCTCTTCGCGCAGACCAATCGTGTTGCCGTAAGACTTGGACATCTTGCGGCCATCGAGTCCGGGCAGCTTCGGCGTTGGCGTCAGCAACACCTGTGGCTCCGGCAAAATCGACACGCTGCTACCCTCGAGGTAGCCGAGCAAACGCTCGCGATCTGCAACGGTGATGCGCGTGTTGCTCTGCACGATCGCACGCGCCTGCTCGAGCGAAGCGACATCGCCGGTTTCCTGAAACTTGCGACGCAGCTCGCGGTAGATCTTGCTGTTCTTGCCGCCAAGTTCCGCGATGGCCTTCTCCGCCTTCTCCTCGAAGCCGACTTCGCGACCGAAAAGATGATTGAAGCGACGCGCCACTTCACGCGTGATTTCGACGTGCGCGACCTGATCCTCGCCAACGGGCACATAGCCGGGTCGGTACAGCAGGATGTCGGCCGACTGCAGCAACGGGTAACCGAGGAAGCCGTACGTTGCGAGATCTTTCTCCTGCAACTCGGCCTGTTGATCCTTGTAGGTCGGCACCCGCTCAAGCCATGAGAGCGGCGTGATCATCGAGAGCAACAGGTGCAGCTCGGCGTGCTCCGGCACATGCGATTGCACGAACAGCGTGGCGACGCCGGGATTCAGCCCCGCCGCCAGCCAGTCGATCACCATCTCGTGGGTGTACTCGGGCAAGCGACTGGTGTCTTCGTAGCCCGTGGTCAGCGCATGCCAATCGGCGACGAAGAAGAAGCAGGGGTACTGGTACTGCAGATCGACCCAGTTTCGCAGGGCGCCGTGGTAGTTACCGAGGTGTAACTGACCCGTGGGACGCATGCCCGAGAGCACACGATTGGCTTGCGGAAGACTAGACAAGATCACAACACCCTGTTTTTTATGGAATTTTTCGTGGCGCCGAGCGAATCATCACCGCCAGCACCACGGCAACCGGCGATTATACCGACTCGTCGTCCGGCAAACCGAAAGCCGCCGTGCTACCCCGCCCTCGTCGAACGACAACCGGCGGGTGCGCCGCTAGATCGATGACCGTGGTCGGCTCGATCCCGCAGGAGCCGCCATCGAGCACGGCATCGAGCCGCCCGTGGAGGCGCAGGGCGATCTCGTCGGCATCGTTCAGGGGTAGATCGTCACCCGGCAGGATCAGCGTGGAACTCATGATCGGTTCGCCGAGCTCTTCCAGCAGCATCTGCGGCACCGCGTGATCCGGCACTCGAATACCGATGGTGCGGCGCTTCTCGTGCTGCAGCCGCCGCGGCGTTTCCTTGGTGGCCTCCAGCAAGAACGTGTACGGACCCGGAGTCGCCGATTTCAGCAAGCGGAACTGTGGCGTGTCGACACGCGCGTACTTCGCGATCTCGGTCAAATCGCGACACACGAGCGTGAAGTGATGATGTCGATCTGCCTCACGTATCCGCCGAACGCGCTCCAACGCGTCTTTATCACCAATATGACAGCCGAGCGCATAGCAGGAGTCGGTGGGGTATGCGATCACCCCGCCGGCACGCAACAGATCGGCGGCCTGCTTGATCAGGCGTCGTTGCGGGTTGGCGGGGTGAAGGTCAAATTGCTGACTTTGCTACTGTTAATGCATTTGCTAAATTACCATCAAGAGAACAACTTCTTGGTATGCTTGCAGCTAC
>JALRHE010000375.1 GCA_023253235.1 Steroidobacteraceae bacterium | reverse complement strand
TCGCCGATGCGCAGCGCCTGGCTGTAGCCGCTGCTCGGGATCGGCGCTGGGGGCAGAGGGTTCAGAGGCTGCCTCAGCCGCCGGAGCCTGGTCAGCCGCCACCTCAGCGGGGGCATCACCAGGAGTCTTGAGGGTGTCGGCGGATTCCTGGGGGAAAGGGGTCGCTTCGCCGCTCATGCTGACCGAACCGGAGATCTGTTCTAGACATGTTGGTGTGAAGGGGCTCCCCCCCACAAGCGGCGGAAGCCCGCACCTCCCGTGCCCAGCCGCCGATGACCCTCACGCCAACCCGCCCGGTGCCGGCCGCAACCAGTGCGGCGCAGCAGCGGCTGGAGGTGGAGCTGCAACGCCTTCATCCCCGTCGTCGTCGCCAACCTGGCACAAGCCGAGGCGCTACAACTCGGTCTCGACAAGACAGCGACCAGCATCTTGATCGAATCTTGGAAGACTCAAGGCACGGCCATCTTCAATGTCGGCGGATTGCTCGGCACGCTGTTGACGATACCGCTAGCCAAACACTGGGGCCGAAAACCGATGTTCGCGCTGTACCTCGGGTTCTCCTCGCTTGCGCTACTCACGACATACGGACTCGATCTCGAGCCACAAGTGCGGCTCTACATGTACTTCTTCATCGGATTGACCGTGTTCGGCATTTTCGGGAGTTTCACGTTCTATCTGCCTGAATTGTTCCCGACGCGATTGCGCGCGACAGGCTCCGGCTTCACCTACAACATCGGTCGCGTGATCGCCGCCGGCGGGCCCTTCCTCGTCGGATCGGTCGCATCGGCCGGAGCGGGAAATTCTGCTGTCGTGCTCGATACGCTGTTTCTGGTGGGATTCGTCCCGATCATCGGACTGTTGTGCCTCGGCTGGATCATCGAGACTCGCGGTCAAAAAATTCCGGACTGAATTGGGTTTGATGAAACATGGCTGATTGGCTCATCGATGTCATCCTAGGGTTGGTCGAGGGTTTCACCGAATTCTTACCAATTTCGAGCACGGGGCACCTGATCATCACACGCGCCCTACTCGATCTCGAGAACGAAGTGGGCTTTCGGCAGATGATCGTGATTCAGGGCGCGGCCATCCTCGCGGTGTGCTTTGAATATCGCGCTCGTCTGTGGAAAACAGCGACCACGCTCACGAACAGCGCTGCATCTCGCCGCTTCGTACTCGGTTTGTTTCTCGCTTTTTTACCGGCAGCCGTTGCAGGTCTTGCGTTCGAAGACACCATTCGTAGCGTGTTGTTTGCGCCGGTGCCGGTCGCCATGGCGCTGGTGGTTGGCGGAATTCTCATTCTGTGGGCTGAAAAACGTCCACATGTGGAGCGTGTGAAATCGCTCGATGAACTACAACCGCTCGATGCCTTTCGGGTAGGTCTTTTTCAGATGCTCGCACTGGTACCCGGCACGAGTCGCTCTGCGGCGACCATCCTCGGCGGCTTGTTGACGGGACTCGATCGACGCACGGCCGCCGAGTTCTCTTTTTTCGTCGCGATTCCGGTGATGTTTGCCGCTACCGGTTACAAGCTGCTCGATGCACGCGAGCCGATCACGTTCGATGAAGCGCGCTCCATCATCATCAGCAGCGTGGTCGCATTCTTTGCCGCGCTGATCGCGATTCGTTTCCTACTGCGATTCGTCAGTCAGCACTCGTTCGCCGTGTTCGCTTGGTATCGCATCGTGTTCGGCGGTGTGATCCTGCTCACTTGGCAGACGGGCTGGGTGCAGTGGTAGCGCCTCGCTCCTCTTCGGTCACTCGACCGAAATCCGGGTAAGGCCCAAGCAGCAAGAGCAAGAGCGCGCCCGCGATGAACATCACGGCGGCGGCGATCAAAATCGGATCGTAACTGCCGGTGGTGTCGCGCACCCAACCATAGAGCGTGGCCGATACGGCAGCAGACAACCCGAAGGCCATGTAGAGCACACCATAGATCTGTCCATAGCTCTTCATGCCGAAGTAACGACCTGCCAAGTACGCCACGAGATCCGTCTCGGCTCCCGAAGCAAAACCCATCAGGAACGCAGCGGCAATCGCCACGACGAAACTCAGCGGACCATCCCCGAGCAAAATCCAGCACGACAATGCAGGCAGACACAGGATGGGCAGCGTGACGAGCGGCGCCCAGAATTTGTCGAGCAGATAACCCGTGATGATGCGGCCCGCGAAAATCGACAGGCCGAACACGCTCATCACGGCAGCAGCTTCGCTGCGTTCGAAGCCGCGTGCACCCAACATCGACGGCAGATGTACGAGTGCACCCGAGTAGGCGATGGTCACGAGCGCGATCGACGCCCAAAGAATCCAGAAGCGCGGCTCGCGCATGGCCTCCTGCAGGCTGCGACCCGGCAGACTAACGGCACCCGCCGCAGCGATCTCGGGGGGGCGCTCCTCGGGCTTCGGCTCACGGAACCAAAGCAAACCGATCGGTAGTGCGATTCCCAAAGGCAAGAGTGCAAGCGCAGCGTAACTCACACGCCAACCAAAATCGTTGATCAGCCAGGTGGTGATGATCGGCAATGCCATCGCCGAAATGCTGGTGCCAACCAAAGTCAGCCCCAATGCGAGCCCGCGCTGCTTGAAGAACCAGAGGTTGATCGCTCGCGACCAGGTGATCGGCGTGGAGCCGATACCGAAGAGGCCGATCAGCACCCATAGCGCGTAATACCAATAGAGGTTGCCCGGGATGATCGAAAACGACGCGAAGATCAGCGCAAACGTCGTCAGCGAGGCGAGCGCCACCTGTCGCACGCCGAAACGGTCTGCCAACCAGCCGAAAACCGGTGCCAACAGCGCTCCGAGCACACCATAGATCGTGATACCGAGGCTGATCTCGGTACGAGTCCAACCGAATTCCTGCTGCAGGGGATCGATGAAAAAGCCGACGGTGTTGAATGGCAGCGGTGAGGCGCCGAATGCCGTGCCGAGCAGTGACGCGATCAGCACCTTCCAGCCACGCCCAAATTCGTTGCGGCTCGGCGCCGCGGCCCCCAAGGATGTCATGGCTACCAAGCATACCTGCTCCGGCCTGTTCGGTGCCGATGCTTGGGAGTAACCTATACAGACTTATGAAGATCGTGATCCTCGGCGCCGGACAGGTCGGGCGCACGGCCGCGTATCAACTCGCGCGCGAGGAGGCCAACGAGGTCACGGTCGTCGATACCAACGACGAACTCCTGCGTGATCTGCAAGATCGCCTCGATATCCGCACCATCGTCGGTAACGCGTCGGACCCCACCGTTCTGGAAGCAGCCGGCGTCGCCGATGCCGACATCCTCGTGGCTCTCACGAGCTCCGACGAAGTGAACATGATGGCCTGCGAGGTCGCTTACACGCTCTATCGCACACCGACCAAGATCGCGCGTATCCGCTCGCCCGAATACACCCGCCACCCGAAACTCTTCAGTGACGAGTCGCTGTCGGTGGATGTATGGATCAGCCCCGAACAGCTCGTCACCGAATATGTCGAGCGCCTGATCCGATACCCCGGTGCGCTGCAAGTGCTCGATTTCGCCGGCGGACGAGTCCGACTCGTCGGTTTGCGAGCGCGCAAGGGCGGATTACTCGTGGGCCAGGCGCTGCGTGGTCTGCGAGAACACATTCCGACGACGGAAGCCCGGGTGGTCGCCATCTATCGCAACGGCCGTAGCCTGCAGATCGAAGGCGACACGGTCATCGAAGATGGTGACGAGGTGTTTTTCCTTGCCGCCAAAAACGACATCCGACGCTTCATGGCCGAGATCCGCAAGGAAGAAAAACCGGTCAAACGCGTCGTGATCGCTGGTGGCGGCCATATCGGTTATGCCCTGGCGCGAGAGCTCGAGAAGAACAACAACCAGGTCAAAGTGATCGAGCGCGACTCCAAACGCGCCCGCAAAATTTCGGAAAATCTCGAAAACGCCATCGTGCTCGAAGGCGACGCAGCGGACGAAGAATTGTTGGTCGAAGAAAACATCGACAGCTGTGATGTCTTCTGCGCACTCACCAATTCCGAAGAAGCCAACATCCTCTCGGCCATGCTCGCCAAGCGCTTGGGCGCCGCCAAGGTCATGGCGCTGATCAACAAGCCTTCTTATGCGGAAATCGTGCAAAGCGGCACGATCGATGTCGCCATCTCGCCGCAAACCATCACCATCGGCTCACTGCTGACGCATGTGCGGCGCGGTGACGTCGTTCAAGTGCACTCGCTGCGGCGCGGTGCAGCCGAGGCACTCGAAGCGATCATTCACGGTGACGATCGCAGCTCGCGCGTCGTCGGCAAGAAAATCGAAGAAATCGTGCTACCCGAGGGAGCCCGTATCGGCTGCGTCGTGCGAGGCGACGAGGTCATCATGGCGCACCACGACACCGTCGTGCAGGCGGATGATCACGTGATTCTCTTCATCACCGATCGTCGTCACGTCGATCAGGTCGAAAAACTCTTCCTCGGCGAAACAGCCGGTCGACGCTGAACGATCGACAGTCCAGATGCTCGCCGTTGCACATGTTCTAGGTTTGATGATGGCGTTTTTCGCTATCGTCTACACCTTGCCGCTGCTGGTCTCGTTGATTTTCCAAGACGGCCACGCCCACTTCTATATCGCGGCAGCGGCCATCAACGTCTTGTTTGGACTCGGGGTCGCAGCGACTACCCGTCGCTACAAACGCGAACTGAAATCTCGCGATGGATTTTTGCTCGTCACCTTGGCATGGGTGCTCATGTCGCTCTCGGGGGCAGTGCCGTTTTTTCTGGCACTGCCAGAACTCGGCGCCACCGA
>JALRHE010000102.1 GCA_023253235.1 Steroidobacteraceae bacterium | reverse complement strand
TGTTTGCTTAGCCGAGCGTGTCCAACACCTCGAGGCTGACGCGTTCGGCTGATTCGAATGCGGCTTCCATGCCGCGTGCCGCAATCGCGGTGTGTTCTCCACAAAAGAACAGCTTATCGTGCGGCTTGGCGAGATGACTCGTGAGTGCGACTTGGCCGGGTCTGAAAATGGCCCAGGTTCCAGCTGCATGCGGATCGCGCTCCCAGGAGTGAACTGCCGCAACTTCAAGCGCACCGCGCGCAGCAGGGCGCAGACGTTCGATGTCCTCGATGACGAGTCGGGCGGCATCCGCCTCGCTATATCGATCGAGAAAGCGAGCGTTGGCAGCGCTACACCAGACCGTGAGGCTCGTAACGACTTTGTGATTCTGCGGATCACGATTGGCGAGCACTGAGCCTGCCAGTCCGTCGGTCCAGAATGCCGGGCTCAACCCATCGTCTTCCCAGAAAGGTCGTCGTGGTAGCAAATGGAACTGCGTGATCGGCTTGGCACCCAAGGTTTGGATGGCGCGGTTCTGCAAGGGTTGTGGTAGTGGATCCAGATGCACATGCCGCAAGGTCGTGAATGGCATCGAGCTGACAACGGCTCGTGCGCGGTGCCGTGAGCCATCCGAGCAGCGCACGAGAACGGTTTCTTTGGTCTGTTCGATAGCGACGACATGTCGATCGAGCAGCAAGTCGCCGCTCAGTCGCTTTGCCATCGCGAGCGGTAGTTGCTGATTACCGCCTTCGAAAATGCCGACGAAACGATCGCCGGCGCTGAGTTGTCGCTGATTGATACGTTGCCAGTGATCCACGAAGGCCAGCTGCAGTATCGACACGTCGTGTGACGACTCCGTTCCGTACGGCATATTGGTTTCGTAGCCCAGTCGAATGGCTGCCGGCGTCGCGCCGCGCGAGCGCAGGAAATCGTGGACCGAGATATCGAGATCGGCGTGCTGCGGCTGATGCCAGTTTTCCAGGTCATCGAAGGGGCGGTAACGATTCAGTACCGTGCGACCCCACGCCGCGGGCAGCAGCGAGCGCTCCTGACCGACGAATGGGTTGGCTGGGTGCTGCGCCCAAGTCGCCACGTCGATGGCGCGACCCCCGATGAACGTCGCCTGTGTGTCGGGAAAAGCGGCATAACGCGGCGCATCGTCGCGCAGCGGCACACCGTAGCGCGAGCTGGCGGCGATGACTCGTCCGTAGGCGCGAGAGACGATGTTGCCACCGGCTTCCGGTTTGCCGGGCACGTGACTGAGCGTATAGAGCCGGCCGCCGATTCGACGGCGCCCCTCGAGGACCGTGACCTTCAGCCCTGCTTCTTGGAGGGTGAGTGCCGTTTCGAGCCCCGAGAGGCCGGCACCGATGACGATGACGTCGGTATTCGTGGTTGGGTGCAACATGCGACAAACGCTAACATGGCGCTTCCATTTCGTCCGTGAGCCGATCGTGTCGCAACCAAAATCGAGTCCTTCTGCCGTAGCGTCCGCACTGTCTGCCGACATGGTTGAAGGCTTGGCGGCGCTGGTGCAGGTTCCCATCCTCGATACGGCGATGGCTGAGCGCATCGCAGGTGGGGCGGCCGCGGCGATTGCAGCGGTGCAGGCGAGCTCGCATCAGGTCGAACCCGGCGTGACCTTCGAGTGCGAGCCGTCGGATTACTTGCGCGTACTCGAAACGCTTGCGGGAGAGTCGCCGTGAGCGCGACCTATCCCGAGAGTTTGTTGGATGCGGTCGGCGCCTTGCGATCCGGTTCGATCTCGGCGAATGAGTTGGCGCTGCAGACGCTCGAGCGTGCGCATCGAGCACAGCAACGAACGAATTGTTTTTTAGCGATCGAGACCGAGAGCTTGTTACTCGGGGCTGAGCGCGCCGATCTCGTACTCGCTGATGCCCGTCGTCGTGGCGTGGTGCCGGTGGGTACGCTGCAGGGTGTTCCGCTGGCCCACAAAGACATGTTCGGGCGTGGTGGTGGCTTGGTCCGCTACGGATCAAAAGTCGCGCTCGATCAATCTTCCCAACAAGTCGCTACGGCAACATCCCGTTTGACTCAAGCGGGTGCGCTCGAGGTGGGAACGCTCAACATGGCGGAATTCGCGCTCGGTGCGACCGGGCACAACGCCGCTTACGGTGACTGCCGAAATGCTTGGAATCCGGAGCACATCTCCGGTGGCTCCTCGAGCGGCTCCGGCGCCGCGGTTGCCTGCGGCGCTGCTTTTGCGAGTCTAGGCTCGGACACGGGCGGTTCGGTGCGCATCCCGGCCTCTGCCAACGGACTCGTCGGTCTCAAGCCGACCTACGGATTGATTCCGCGTACGGGCAGCATGAAGCTCGCGCCCTCGATCGACGTCATCGGGCCGATGGCCAGAACGACCGCGGATCTCGCGGAAATCTTGCAGGTGGTGGCAGGCGGCGATGGCATTGATGCCAATGCGAGTCTGCGACCGACCCCTGATTATCGCCGTGCGGTTCATCAGGGCGTCGAGAATTTGCGTATCGGTGTTCCGACGAATTATTTCTTTGATGTCGCGACTGACGAGATACGTGCAGCGATCGATCGATCGCTGCAAGTTCTGCTGGCAGCCGGGGCGCAGCGAGTCGATGTGTCAGTGCCAGCGGTGGCGGAGATGTCGGAACTGAGCCGGGCGATCGTGTATTCCGAAGCCACGGCCTTGCATGCGCCGTGGTTGCGCTCGCGGGGTGATCGATACACGCCGCAGGTGCGGGTGCGTGCGTCCACTGGTCTCGCCATTCCGGCAGCGGTGTATCTCGAAGCGCTGCAGTTGCGCATTCCGCTGCTGCAGCGCTTTGTCGCGCAGGTGTTTTCACGGTGTGATGTGCTGCTGACGCCGACCTTGCCCATCCCGGTGCCGCGGCGCGACGAGACGGATGTCGGCGCTGGTGCATCGCTGTGGCAAATCTTGAGTCGCCTCGTTCACTGCACGGCGCCGTTCAATTATCTCGGACTGCCGGCGATCACCGTTCCGGCCGGGCTCGATACGCGTGGCCTGCCGATGGGTGCCCAGTACGTCGCCAAGCCCTATGCAGAGACGACCTTGCTGCGCGTGGCGGGGGTACAGCAACGCGCCATGCCACTGCCGCCCTTGGCTCTGTAGGCCTTATACACCTGGTCGATCAACGAACGCGCCGCGGAAGTAACCGAGCGGTGAGCCTTCGGCGCACTGCACCTGTTGAACTTCGCCAAAAAAGATTCGATGCGTGCCGATGTCGGTCGTGGCCGATACGGCGCAGTCGATCGAGGCTAGCGCGCCCCTCAGGTGAGGAGTCCCGAAGGAACCCGTCTCGATGCCATGGCCTAGCACGGCGAGTTGCTGGAACTTGTCCATCTCCCGCGAGGCGAAGAGTTTGGCGATATCCGTTTGATCGCTAGCGAGCACATTCACCGTGAAGCGACCCGCTTGGACGATCGCTTGGCAGGTCGTCGAGTGACGGTTGAGGCAAGCGAGCAGGGTCGGTGGCTCGAGCGTGACCGAGGCGATGGCCGTGGCTGTGAGCCCTGAGGGTTTTTCATCCGCTACGGTGGTGACGATCGTCACTCCAGTCAGAAAACGGCTGATGGCATTGCGGTAAGCAGCGGAATCGACGGGCATCGGGGGCTCGGTTAGGTACAAGTCCGTACATACTGCCTGTTGCCCGAGGATTAGTCTTGTTCTCGCGCGGTGACCTTCTCCCCCTCCGGTTGCCGCGCTGCAGACATAAGCCCCGCCTCGTGCGGGGCTTTTTTTGTATCCTGCCTGCGCCCATGAACCCGGATCTGATCGACAATGAGCTGATCGACACGCTGCCGACCGCGTGGCGCGCTAGCGCTGCACACGTGCTCTCCTGCAGTGAGTTCGTGACAGAAAGCCTCGCGCGCGACGCCGAACTCGTGGCCGACCTCGAGCGGAACGATGCATTACGGTCCCCACGCTTGGCACAGGGCGCCTCGTGTTGGCCGCAGGGGACCATGCTCTCGCCAAGTGCGGACGAGGCAGCTGCGCAGCGCTGGTTGCGTCTCTGGCGTCGTCGCGAAATGGTGCGCATCGCTTGGCGCGATCTCGCGGGCTTCGCCACACTCGAAGAAACGCTCGCCGATCTTTCTGCGTTTGCCGACGATGCAGTGCAGCTCGCTGTCGACTATGCCATGCAGGCGATGATGGCGCGTTACGGGGCGCCACTCTATGCGGATGGGCGAGCGATGCCGCTCGTCGTCATCGGCATGGGCAAGCTCGGGGGGCGAGAGCTGAACTTCTCGTCCGACATCGATCTCGTATACCTCTTTCCCGAATATGGTGAGACTCAGCACGCCGCTCCCGTCAGTCACGACGAGTTCTTCATCCGACTCGGGCAGATGTTGCTGCGCTTACTCTCGTCGACCACTGCGGATGGGTTCGTCTTCCGGGTCGACATGAGGCTACGGCCTTTCGGCGATTCTGGGCCGCTCGCTTGTGGGTTTTCCTCGTTCGAAGATTATCTGCTGCAGCATGGGCGCGACTGGGAGCGCTACGCTTGGATCAAGGCAAGGGCCATCACGGGTGTGGCGGCCTATCAAGAGCTGTATGAGGAAGCCGTAAGGCCTTTCGTCTATCGGCGCTATCTCGATTTCGGCGTGTTCGAAAGCTTGCGCGACATGAAGCAGCTGATCGAGAAGCAGGTCGCGCGAAAGGATCTGATCGACCACGTCAAGCTCGGGCCTGGCGGTATTCGCGAAATCGAATTTATCGTGCAATCCCTGCAGTTGATTCGCGGCGGCCAGGATCGGCGCCTGCAAAGTCCGCATCTCTTCGAGGTGCTGCCGCGGCTTGGGCGGAGTCGACTGCTACAGCCGCAGATCGTCGAAGGGCTCGATGCCTCATACCGTTATCTGCGCAGTCTCGAGAATCGTCTGCAGATGATTCGCGATGCACAGACCCATACTCTGCCGACCGACGACGCGTCGCAGGCGCGCTTGGCGCGTGCCATGGGCGAGCCCGATTGGGCCTCGTTACGTAGAACATTGGCGGTGCATCTCGAGTTCGTACAAAGGCAATTCCAGTCGTTGGTGTTTTCTCCCGTCAACGATCGTGATGAGGCGATCGTCACGCGTGCGGCAGCCCACGAACTCGGTGCGATCTGGGATGAGTCCTGCGATGTGCCGCAGCTGGAATCGCTGCTACAGCAGCGAGGTTACGGTGCCGCTTCGGAACTCGCGCGATTGCTCTGTGATTTCCGCAGCAGCGGTTGGGTACGCCGGCTGGATGCGACGGCGCTGCGCCGACTGCAGGCGCTCTT
>JALRHE010000039.1 GCA_023253235.1 Steroidobacteraceae bacterium | reverse complement strand
TCACCCTGACGGCCGGCATCCGCTACACCGAGGAGACCAAGGACTTCTCGATCGAGCGTAACATCGGCGCCACGGGTCCTGCTTTCTCGACGGCGACCATCGCCGCTGCCGGTATCCCGCTCACGCTCAACGAGAAAGTGTGGACGCCGCGTGTCGCGCTGCAGTACGACGTGTCGGATGACGTGATGTTCTTCTTGTCGGCCACTCGCGGCTTCAAGTCGGGCGGTTGGCCGGCTCGTGCGGCAGCCAACAATGCGTTCATCCCGTTTGAGCCCGAAACCGTGTGGTCGTATGAGTTCGGTACCCGTGCCGACCTCTTCGACAACCGCTTGCGCTTGAACGCCACCGCGTTCTACTCGGTGACGAATGACATCCAGATCCCAGCTCGTATCGACATCAACGGTATCCAGATCTCGACGACCACCAACCCGGCGGACCTCGAGAACTACGGTCTCGAAGTCGATGCTACCTGGGTGCCGATCGATGGTCTGAACATCACGGCCGGTCTCGGTATGCAGAACGCGAAGTACGTCAGCATCAGCCAGCGAGTGTTGGATCAGGCGGCGGTTTGCCGTGCCAATCCGACCGGCACCTACCAGGGTGCGCCGGCTTGTAATGCGAACTTCGTCGATCAGTTCGGTCAGATCGCCACCCCGGTGCGTTCGCCGGACTACACGATCAGCATGAACGCCAGCTACGAGTTCGCCGCGGGTGCGATCACCTGGATCCCGAGCTTCGGCTTCAACACCAGCGACGAGTACGCCATTGGTACGACGGGCAGCCCCCAGTCGACCAACGGCACCTGGTCTGGCAAGCAGACCTACATCAACGCCGGTGTGTCGCTGCGCTTCGAGAACGTGCCGGGTCTGACCGCCGCGATCGACTGCCGCAACTGCGCCGACAAGGCCTACCCGATGTCGGCTCTGGGTCCGTTCCAGTTCCTGGATCGCCCGGGCAGCTGGGGTGCGCGCATCAAGTATCGGTTCTGATAGCGCCGTTAACCGTTGACAGGCCGCGGATGCCTTCCTAGAATCCGCGGCCTTTATCGGTCCTTAGCCTCCGGGCTGGGGTTCCGTGAAACAGCGGCTTTCAAGATTCCGGGCCGCCCCCGCAAGGGGGTGGCCCGGGTTGTCTCGGAAGCTCGCCCGCCGCAGCCGGTCGTCGAGCTGTCGGTCGTAGGTCCGGGTTCTCTGCCCCAGTTCAACGCTGCCGGTAGATGTTTTTGCGGATCTTGCGAGCGACGTCTCCTGTCCAGCTGTAATTGATTTTCGCAACGCTGAAGACTTGGAGACTGCATGGCCACGACAGGTCAGCTGATTCGCGCCCCGCGCCGCACCCGTGCTGAAAAGACGAAGGTGCCCGCTCTCGGCGCTGCCCCCCAGAAGCGCGGTGTTTGCACCCGCGTTTACACCACTACCCCCAAGAAGCCGAACTCGGCGCTGCGCAAAGTTTGCCGCGTGCGTCTCGTCAACGGTTTCGAAGTCACCTCCTACATCGGTGGCGAGGGACACAACCTCCAGGAGCACTCGGTGGTGCTTATCCGCGGTGGTCGTGTGAAGGATCTGCCGGGTGTGCGTTACCACACGGTTCGCGGCACGCTCGATTGCGCCGGCGTCAATGACCGCAAGCAGAGTCGCTCGAAGTACGGCGCCAAGCGCCCGAAGAAATAAGGCTTAGGAGTTAATCGATGTCACGTCGTGCACAAGCCCCCGTCCGCCACATCCTGCCGGACCCGAAATTCAACAGCGACATGCTCGCCAAGTTCATGAACGTCGTCATGAAGAGCGGCAAGAAGTCGGCTGCCGAGCGCATCATTTACGGTGCGATCGATCGCATCTCCGAGAAGACTGGTAAGCAGGGTGGCGATGCCATCGCGCTGCTCTCGCAGGCTCTCGACAACGTCAAGCCGGTCGTCGAAGTGAAGTCGCGCCGCGTCGGTGGTGCCACCTATCAGGTGCCCGTTGAAGTGCGTGCTCCGCGTCGCCAAACACTCGCCATGCGTTGGGTGATCGAAGCCGCGCGTGCTCGCAGCGAGAAGTCGATGGCTTTCCGTCTTGCACATGAGTTGCTCGAAGCTTCGGAGAACCGCGGCGCTGCCGTTCGCAAGCGTGAAGACACGCATCGTATGGCCGAAGCCAACAAGGCTTTCGCGCACTACCGCTGGTAATCGATACCGCAGGGTTTCTCCTGCGTCAGATCCGCCATGGCGCGTGCAACACCCATAGAACGCTACCGGAACATCGGAATCTCGGCGCACATCGACGCCGGGAAGACGACGACGACCGAGCGCATTCTTTTTTACACGGGTGTATCGCACAAAATCGGTGAAGTTCACGATGGCGCTGCCGTCATGGACTACATGGAGCAGGAGCAGGAGCGTGGCATCACGATCACCTCCGCAGCGACCACCTGCTTCTGGAAGGGCATGGATAAGTCCTTTCCGGAATATCGCATCAACGTCATCGACACGCCCGGGCACGTCGACTTCACCATCGAAGTCGAACGGTCCTTGCGTGTGCTCGATTCGGCGGTAGCCCTGTTCTGCGCGGTTGCCGGTGTGCAGCCTCAGTCGGAGACGGTGTGGCGCCAGATGAATCGGTATGGCGTGCCGCGCATCGCGTTCGTCAACAAGATGGATCGCTCGGGCGCGAATTTTTTGCGCTGCGTCGAGCAGATCAAAAGTCGTCTGCGTGGCAATCCGGTGCCGATCCAGTTGCCGATCGGCGCGGAGGATGACTTCGAAGGCGTGGTCGATCTGCTGCGCATGAAGGCGATCTACTGGGACGCCGAGACGCAGGGCATGAACTTCGAGTACCGCGACATTCCCGAGGGGATGCGCGCTGATGCCGAAGCCTACCGCACGCAAATGATCGAAGCGGCGGCTGAAGCCAACGAAACGCTGATGAACAAATATCTCGAGGGGACAGAGCTCTCGCTCGAGGAAATCAAGTCCGGGCTGCGTGAGCGCGCCTGGCGCAACGAGATCGTGCTGTGCATGTGCGGCAGCGCGTTCAAGAACAAGGGCGTGCAGGCGCTGCTCGACGCCGTCGTCGAGTTCATGCCATCTCCCATCGACGTTCCCCCCGTGAAGGGTGTCGATGATGACGGTGAAGTTGCCTCGCGCAGTGCCAAGGACGACGCGCCGTTTGCGGCACTCGCCTTCAAAATTTTGAACGATCCGTTCGTCGGCAATCTGACGTTCTTCCGTGTGTACTCGGGCGTGTTGAACTCGGGCGACGCGGTTTACGTGCCGACGAAGTCGAAGACCGAGCGCATCGGTCGCTTGTTGCAGATGCACGCCTCCGAGCGCTCTGAAATCAAGGAAGTGCGCGCCGGTGACATCGCCGCTGCGGTCGGCCTCAAAGACGTCATCACGGGCGACACTCTTTGCGCCGAAGGCAAGGTCATCACGCTCGAGAAGATGGTGTTCCCGAACCCCGTGATCTCGGTGGCGGTGGAGCCAAAGACGAAGGTCGATCAAGAAAAGATGGGTCTCGCGCTGCAGCGTCTCGCGAAAGAAGATCCGTCGTTCCGCGTTCATACCGATCCCGAGTCGGGTCAGACGATCATCTCTGGGATGGGCGAACTGCACCTCGAAATCATCGTCGATCGCATGAAGCGCGAATTCAAGGTCGAGGCGAACGTCGGCAAGCCGCAGGTCGCCTATCGCGAAACCATCCGCGGCAAGGTCGAGTCCGAAGGCAAGTTCGTGCGTCAGTCAGGCGGTCGCGGCCAATACGGTCACGTGTGGCTGAAGATCGAACCGAACGAGCTCGGCAAAGGCTACGAATTCGTCAACGGAATCGTAGGCGGTACCGTGCCCCGCGAGTTCATCC
>JALRHE010000020.1 GCA_023253235.1 Steroidobacteraceae bacterium | reverse complement strand
AGCAGATCAGCGAAAAAAAAGGCGCTGCAATATAGCACAGCGCCTTGTTTCGGCTTCGAGGGCGCCCCGCGCAGCGGGGCCGTCGTCAGCGCTTGAACGGCGGGAGTTTTTTCTTCACCGCCACGCCCTTGATCTTCACGTAGACGGGCAGACCGTCCTTGTAGGGCGGCGGGTCGCCGCCGCCGATCAGCGGCAACAGATAGCGACGGCATTTTTCCGTGATGCCGAAGCCATCCGCTGTGATGAAATCACGCGGTAGCTTCTTCTCGACGTTGGCGACCTTGGCGAGCGGCACGCTGCCGACTGTCCAGCGATAGGGTTTCGACGACTTGCGTACGACGATCGGCATGACCGCGTTATGCCCTTGAACCGCGAGCTCTACCGCGGCTTGACCCATGGCGTAGGCCTGATCGACGTCGACCTTTGAGGCGATGTGTCTGGCGGCGCGCTGCAGATAGTCGGCTACCGCCCAGTGATATTTGTACCCGTGCGCCTCACGCACCATGTTGGCGATTACCGGTCCGACTCCGCCCAACTGCGTATGTCCGAAAGCATCCTTGGTGCCTGCATCGGCGAGGAAGGTGCCGTCCGCATAAGCCGTTCCTTCGGACACGACGATCACGCAGTAACCGCAGCGATCGACGCATTCTTTGACGCGCTTGAGGAAGGCGGTTCGTTTGAAAGGGATTTCGGGGAACAGGATGATGTGCGGTGGCTCGTCGCGACCCTTGTCCGCGAGGCCGCCTGCTGCCGCGATCCAGCCGGCATGTCGACCCATCACTTCCATCACGAATACTTTGGTCGACGTTTTTGCCATCGAAGCCACGTCGAAAGACGCTTCGAGGGTGGAGATGGCAACGTATTTGGCTACCGAGCCGAATCCTGGGCAGCAATCCGTGTACGGCAGATCGTTATCGACCGTCTTCGGCACGCCGATGCAGGTGATCGGGTATCCCAAGGCCTTACCCATCTCGGCGACCTTGTGGGCGGTATCCATCGAGTCGTTGCCGCCGTTGTAAAAGAAATAGCCGATGTTGTGGGCCTTGAAGACCTCGATGAGCCGCTCGTACTCGGCGCGGTTCTGGTCTAGCCCCTTGAGTTTGAAACGTGCCGAGCCGAAGGCACCCGAGGGCGTATGGCGAAGACCCTGAATCGTCGCGGCCGATTCCTTCGAACAGTCGATGAGATCTTCGTGGAGGGCGCCGACGATGCCGTGCCGACCGGCGTATACCTTACCGATCTGCTTCGGGTAGCGACGGGCGGTCTCGATGACCCCTGCCGCCGAAGCATTGATGACGGCGGTCACGCCGCCCGATTGGGCGTAAAAAGCGTTGCGCGGCGGGGTGGTCGAGCCGCGGCTGCTGCGGGCCGGGGCGGCGGATTTGCGGCGAGATGGCTTTGCGACGGGCTTTTTCATGGGTCGCGAGCATACCGGACGGTTTGACCTGTCGGAACCGGCCGGGTACTGTGCCGCCCATCATGCGTATCGTTTTTCTCGGCGCGCCGGGTTCCGGCAAAGGTACCCAGGCGCAGCGTCTGGTCGAACGTCACGGCATCCCGCAGATTTCCACTGGGGATCTGTTGCGTGCGCACGTGCGTGAAGGAACGGAGCTTGGGCGGCGTGCCAAGGCCGTGATGGACGCGGGGCAGTTGGTCGACGACGCCACGATCCTCGGTATGGTGCGTGAGCGCCTTGCCCAAGCGGATGCGGCTCGTGGCTACATCCTCGACGGATTTCCGCGCACCATCCCGCAGGCCGAGGGCCTCGAGACGCTGTTGGCAGAGATCGGTCAGCCTCTCGATGCCGTGCTGCTGTTC
>JALRHE010000017.1 GCA_023253235.1 Steroidobacteraceae bacterium | reverse complement strand
GCTTTGAGTTTTCTGTGCGGCGAGCTGGATAGCTCCAGAGTGTCCGTAATAGTGGGTCATATCGGTCAGACCATATTCGACCGAGTCGATGGCCTGGAAAACGTGATCGACCTTACCCAATAAATTTTTCAGCGTAGCGGGTGCCGCAGCGCCATTACGCTTACCACCAGCCGTATAAGCATTGCGCTTCTCATACATCGAAGCGAGCTCCGCAGATTCCTCCCACTGGCTCTCTTCGATCAGCTCGTCCACGCCGGTGCCGTAGAGCCCGGGTGCCTGCGTGAAGATTCGAGCAGTTGCCTCATCGAGACTGCGTCCGTCGGCGATCAGATCGTCGGTATGTGCCTTGATGAAGTTGCGCTCGCGCGGCTCATCGACGGTCGCCGCGAGTCGAAACAGGTCATCCAACAGATCGAGCGTCATCTGGAAGGTATCGCGGAAGATGGAAGATACGTCGAGCAACACGTCGATACGCGCACGCCCTAGTTGCTCAAGCGGGATCAGTCGATAACGGAAGATCTTGCCTTGTCCGTCGCGCTCGGGCTCGGCACCGATCAACGCCAGCACGACACCGAGACCCTCACCTTCGCTCTTGATGGTATCCATGGCCCAGAGCGCCTGCGCCACCGTACGCGGCAAGGAGCCATGCTCGACGAGGTGCTTCTGCAGTAAAGCGTCGGCCATGCGCCGACCGCGCTCGAGCGCCAGATCGGTCGGCAAACGCCAAGGGTCTATGCCGTGAATATTGCGCCCAGACGGCAACGCCGCAGCGCCCGCTCGCACCGGGTCTGCGCCATAGGCAGGTCGAATGTAGCCCCCATCCAAGGCATGCATCAGAGCGTCGAGTTCTTCACCGCAACGCGACATGCCGGTCAAGATGCCGCGACCTTCGTTGATGTGCTCGACAAGCGAAACGGGCGCCGGAATCTGTGCAGCATATTCACGCCATACCCGTGCTGGGTCTTCACGACCCAACACCGAACGATCTACCAAAGCGTCGCGCAGCTCGCGTGCGGTGGCGGACTCGAGCCCCAAACTCTCGGCACTGACGGTGAAGCCACCCATACCCCGACGTGGTACTTCCATCGAAGCCTCGATCAGGGCGCGAGCGCGCTGTCGGTCGGGTGCCTGACCGAAGATGTGCAAACCATCGCTGATCAGTCGATCTTCGATCGAAGCAAGCCACGCTTGAACTCTCACGCGATAAGCATCGATCGACTCATCGGCCAGACGAACCAGCTCCGGCAACAAGCCCTCGAGTGCATCGTTCGGATCGTCGAGCCGAACCCGAACCTGCGCGAGCTGCTTGTAGAGACCCGCTCGCGCGTACGGTGGCACCGCGTGACTGACGATGGTGGCATACGCTCGACGCCGCGCTATAGCCGCCTCAGCAGGATTATTGAGTGGATACAGATATAGGTTAGGCAAGCTGCCAAGCAGCTGATCCGGCCAACAATCGGCCGTCAGCGCAGCCTGCAAGCCCGGCATCCATTCGGCAGTGCCGTGCATGCCGACATGGATCACCGCATCAGCCTTGAAGCCTTGCTTCAACCACGCGTAGAAAGCGGCGTATTGATGATGCGGAGTGAAAGTTCGATCGAACAGCAACTTCATGGGATCACCCGGCACACCCATCGGTGGCTGTACGCCGAGTAACACATTGCCGTATTCCAAAGTATCGAGTCGTAAGGCATCACGTCCCGCAGGCGCGATATCGCCCGGCGCAGCGCCCCAGTAGCGATCGATACGCTCTGCCGTCTTGCTGCTGAGCAGAGCTCGATACTGCGTGTTCGTCAGCGCGTGTGAACTCTCGCCTTTCGCGAACGCCTCGAGCTTCACGAGTAACTCGTCCATCTCGAGCGGCGCTCGACCAATCGAGTAACCGGATTTCTTCAAACGTTTGAGCACAGCGATGATCGAAGCCGGAACATCAAGCAGCGCAGCCGTACCGGTCTTGCCGAGGCCAGGCGGGAAGTTGTACAGCACGATCGCGACCTTGCGCTCGGCGGTAGGTTTGCGTCGCAGACGGATCCAGCCCTCGACCTGATCGATAGCGCGTGCGATACGATCCGGCACCGCCGTCAACTCGCCGTCCTTGATGGCTCCAAGTGCGACACTGCTCGCCACGCCATCCATCTCGGGCAAGTCATACATGACGACCGATTGCATCGAGATGACACCGCGCTGCTGCCAGTCACGCTCGTCCTGCATCAGTAACGGTTGCGCGACGACGTAAGGCACATCGAGCTTGGCCAACAAATCCGCTGCAGTGTCGTGATAGTGCCCAGGCTTGGTGGAGGAAGCGGGTCCACCGACGATGGAGAAACCCATCGTAGAGAGCAAAGCGTCGATGGGTTGATCCACCAACCATTCGCGAACGGCCACATGCGCTTCGATGCCGGAGACGAACACCGGCAACACCGCAAAGCCGCGCGCTTCGAGTCCGTCGGTCAATTGCTGCAAATAGGCAAGTCGTTGCACCACGTGCTTGCGCATACCAAGCACGGCGACGAGCGGTTGACCTTTCTGATAACGACCGTTTTTCTTCGCCCATTTCAGATAAGCATCGGGATCTTCGAACAACGCACCGCTGCGCGGATCCCAGCAACCCATCGTCGGAATGATGCTCACCGGTGCGACGTCGATCTGCTGACCGAAGGTATCGCGCACGATCAACTTGATCATCTCGGTGATGTTGCGGGCATCGGGCTGATTCCAATACAGGTTCACGCCAAGCCACGTCCGAAAGCCCGCCAGTTTTTGCGGGATCAGCGGCAACATCTTCGACGCGATCTTGACGAGTTTGGTGTAGGCATAGAGCGCATCTTCGTCACGTCCGCGCGTGATCAGACGCATCAACAGCTTCACCGCTTTCGGCGCTTCGCCCTTCTTCTCTTTGAATCGATGTTCGCCAACCCGGGTGAGCGCCATCACCTCCGGCATGCTCTCGTAGGCGAACACTGCCTTGGCAGCTGATTTCTCGAGATGTCGAGCAAGCCAATCGGCTTGTGACCGCAAATTGATGAGACTGATGAAGACCACATCCGAACGCGCCAGATCCTGCGCCAGCGCCTCGTTGCCCTCATCGACATGGGCATCGTGATATCGACGCAGTTCGACTGGCAGGCCCGCTTGCGACAAAGCCTGTTCGACGTCCGTCCAGACGGCCGCATTGAACCGCTCGATCCCGACGATGAAGGTGATCGTGGTCATGCACTCCTCCCGATTGACATATCGGAGTGTCTTGTTATGTTGACACATTGAAAGTCGGGTCACCACCCGGCGGTTTCGGGGGCGCTTTGCAACAAACTTTTCCGTTCACGGCCATCGTCGGACAAGACGATCTCAAACTCGCGGTACTACTGAGCGTGATCGATCCGGCGATCGGCGGCGTTCTGATCACGGGCCATCGCGGCACGGCCAAGAGCACGGCGATCCGTGCGCTCGCCGATCTGCTGCCACCCGTCAAAGTCGTCGCGGGCTGCCCTTATCGCTGCGATCCGATCGAGCGCTCACCGGATTGCCCTCACTGCGCGCACCAAGCCACGTTGAAGTCGCAAACTCAGTCGGTCCCCGTCGTCGATCTACCACTCGGCGCCACCGAGGATCGCGTCGTCGGTTCGGTCGATCTCGAACGTGCGCTGGTCGATGGCGTCCAAGCGTTCTCCCCCGGCTTGCTCGCTGCGGCACATCGCGGCTTTCTATACATCGACGAAGTGAATCTGCTCGAAGATCACCTCGTCGACCTGTTGCTCGATGTCGCCGCCAGTGGACGGAACGTCGTCGAACGCGAGGGCTTGAGCGTACGTCACCCGGCGCGCTTCGTTCTCATTGGCTCGGGCAATCCCGAGGAAGGCGACTTACGTCCGCAGCTGCTCGATCGGTTCGGACTGCATGCCAGAATCAAGACGCTGCATGACATCGAGCAACGAGTCGAAGTCGTCCGTCGACGACTCGCCTTCGAAAATGATCCGTCAGCCTTCATCGCCAGCTTCGACAAAGAACAGAGCGCGCTACGCAAGCGGCTCCAGAAAGCGATCAACGCGAAACCCAAAGTCAGCCTGCCCGATTCCGCCCTCATGCTCGCCGCGCAGTTGTGCGATCGGCTGGGTATCGATGGGCATCGCGGCGAACTCGCCCTCACCCGGGCTGCCGTCGCGCTCGCCGCCTATGAAGGCAGAAAATCCGCCGATCCCGAGCTCGTGGCGCGAGTCGCTCCGCTTGCACTGGCACATCGCCTACGTAAAGACCCGCTCGAACCCGCAGCCGACGACGAACGCGTCAAGCGAGTGCTCGAAGAAGCACTCGGCTGAAGCCAGGTAGCCGGCGCGATGTCGCAACGATCTCTGACGCGTATGCCGATCGGTGGCCTCGTGGCGCTGGATGTGCCGCGCCTGGCATTGATGATGCTGGCAGTCGATCCGGCCTTACGTGGCATTGCCTTGGCGGCGCCTGCCGGCAGCGGCAAGAGCGCACTGCTGCACGGCATGCGCGAACTACAACCCGATCTGCCTTGGGTCGAGTTGCCGCTCGGCTGTGACAGCGAGGCCCTGCTAGGCGGCCTGGATCTCGAAGCGACCTTGCACCAAGGTCACCGCGTGATCCGCTCCGGCGCACTCGCTCGGGCGCACGGCGGGTTTCTGGTTGCGGAATCCTGCAACCTCATGGACGACGGCAGCGCGAACACGCTACTCGGCGCCCTCGAGGATGGCGTCGTCCGCATCGAGCGCGAGGGTCTGAGTCTGCGCAGCCCCGCCGAATTTCGCTTACTGACGAGTTTTGATCCTGGCGAAGGTGCACCGCGAGCACACCTACTCGATCGTCTCGGCTTGATC
>JALRHE010000006.1 GCA_023253235.1 Steroidobacteraceae bacterium | reverse complement strand
AACCTTTCGTGCGATTCGCGCTTGCGAGGTTCCGGTGGTGTCGGCGGTTCATGGTTTCATCATCGGCGGTGGCATCGGCATCTGCGGCGCGAGTGATGTCGTGATCGCAGCGGACGATGCATTTTTCTCGCTGCCGGAGATCGACCGCGGCGCGATGGGCGGCGCTTCGCATCTGTCGCGGATGCTGCCGCTGCATAAAGTTCGGGCGCTATTTTTCACCGGCGGGCGCTGTCCCGCCGAAGAGGCCTATCGACTCGGCGCTATCGAGAAGTTGGTACCGCGTGCGGACTTGCTCGCGACGGCGCGCGAATTTTGCGACGTCATCGCATCGAAGAGTCGACGAGCGCTAGTGCTGGCGAAGGAGTCGCTAAACGGCATAGAGCCTCGCGATGTCGATCTTTCATATCGTTTCGAGCAGGGCTTCACGCTCGAGATGTACATGAGTCCAGACTCCCAGAAATCGCGCGACGCCTTCGTCGAGGGCAAGGCGCCTGCGAGGTTTTGAGCGCCGTGTCCATCGAACTTCAATATACAGCCAAGCAACGTGCCCTTCGGCAGGAGGTGCGCGAGTGGTTGCAGACGAACGTTCCGAAAACGCCGTTGGCCTCGTACGACACGGCAGAGGGTTTCGAAGCACATCGGCAATGGGAGCGCACGCTGCACTCGGGTCGCTGGAGCATGGTGACTTGGCCTGAGAAGTTCGGCGGTCGCGGGCTCGATCTGATTGAGTGGTTGATCTTCGAGGAAGAGTACTACCGTGCTGATGCGCCAGGGCGTGTCAATCAAAATGGCGTATTCCTCTTCGGTCCCACCCTAATGGAATACGGCACCGACGAGCAAAAAGCGCGATTTCTCCCGCGGCTGGCCTCGGGCGAGGACATTTGGGCCCAGGTTTGGTCGGAGCCACAAGCGGGTTCGGATCTCGCAGCGCTGAGATCTACTGCCATACGTGATGGCGATCATTACGTCGTCAACGGACACAAGATCTGGTCGACACGTGCGGTGTTCGCCGATTGGGGTTTTGCCTTGTTTCGCACGGACCCGGCGTCTGAGCGACATCGTGGTCTCTCCTATATCGTCTTCCCGCTCGACACGCCGGGTGTGCGCGTGCGAGGCATTCCACAGCTGGACGGTGAGGCGGGCTTCGCGGAGATCTTCTTCGAAGATGCGCGTATCCCGGTGACGAATCTCATCGGTGCCGAGGGGCAGGGCTGGTCAATTGCTATGGCAACCGCGGGCTTCGAGCGCGGGCTCATGCTGCGAAGTCCCGCTCGATTCCAGCGCACGGCGCAACGACTCGTCGAGTTGGCTCGACGTGCGCAGTCCGATGCCGATCCGGGACTGCTAGCGAGCGTCACACAATGCTGGATGGATGCGGAAGCGTATGCGTTGTCGACCTACATGACCGCATCGCGTTTAATGTCTGGCGGTTCCATTGGCGCCGAAGCGAGCCTGAACAAAGTTTTTTGGTCTGAGCTCGACCTGAACATGCATCGCGCGGCGATTAGTTTGCTCGGTGCGCGCGCCGAGTTACGTGATCGGCTGGGCGAGTCGGCGCAAGAAGACTTGCGCGAAGCGATGCGCTGGATGGATGGTTTCCTTTTTTCTTTACCTCCAGAATATATGGTCAATCCTGTTTTTTTTACCTGCTTATCCTTTTTTTCTTTTTTACCGCCTCCTCCACCTCCGTATAATTCTGATGGACTTGACATCATGCCAAACTTTGCC
>JALRHE010000363.1 GCA_023253235.1 Steroidobacteraceae bacterium | reverse complement strand
GCTTACACGCCAGCCGAGCTCATCGAGGCGGATTTGATGCCGCTGGCGCTAGACCTGGCTGAGTGGGGCGTACTCGACCCCACGCGTTTATCTTGGTTGGATGTGCCACCACGAGCCGTGTTGGAAAGCGCGCGTGACACGTTGCGTGCACTCGGTGCACTGGATGATCAGGGCCGCATCACCAGCCATGGACGCGCAATGGCCAGCTGGCCAGTGCATCCGAGATTGGCGCATTTGCTGATCGAGAGTCGGCATCGTGGCGTCGAACGCGATGGGGCGAGACTCGCCGCGCTACTGGCCGAGCGCGATATTTTGCGTCGTGCGGACGATGTGGACGTTACGAGCCGACTAGACTTGCTCGATCGACCATCGCGAGGTGTCGGTATCGATCAGCCTGCGCTCGTCAGAGCGCGAAAATTGGCGAGTCAGTTCGAGAAGCGAATGGCCAGTGAACAGGTCGGCCAAGTACGACCGTTTCTGGATGCCGGTGGACTGCTCGCCTTGGCCTATCCGGATCGGATTGCGCAGCGTCGCTCCGGTAGTGCTGGTAAGTTTTTGCTCGCCAATGGCAAAGGAGCGGCTATTTCGACTGTGGATCGCTTGGGGAAAAGTGATTTTCTCGTCGCGATCGATCTGGATGATCGGGGTCGTGAGGCCCAGATTCGATTGGCAGCGGGACTTTCGCGCGAGATGCTCGAAGCTGCGACCGCTGATCGTTGGCAACGAACGACCGAAACGTTTTGGTCAACTCAAGATCAGTGTGTCGTTGCGCGTGAAGTCGTGCGACTCGATGGGTTGATTATCGAGGAGAAGCCACGGCGTCTCGATGCTGCCGTCGATTTGCTGCGAGCGATGCTTGATGGCATTCGTGAGATGGGATTGTCGGCTTTGCCGTGGTCTGACGAGAGCCGATCATTTTGTGCCCGCGCCGAGATGGCACGTCGCCTCGAGTTACCCGGGACGCAGAACTGGCCGGAAATGTCAGATGCTGCATTGAGTGAAAGTGTCGATACTTGGCTGTCCCCCTGGCTGGACGGGGTCACCCGTCGAGCACATCTCTCCAAGTTGCCGTTGCTGGAAGCTTTGCACTTTCGTCTAGGAGCCGATGGCGTGCGGCGCCTCGATGAATGGCTGCCGACACACATCGTAGTGCCGACCGGCAGTCGCATTCGAATCGACTACATCGATGACCTCGCGCCTTGTGCATCGATGCGTATGCAAGAAGTTTTTGGTCTTGCCACGACGCCAAGATTGGGCCTTGGCAAAGTGCCCGTCACCTTCAAGCTTCTCTCACCTGCACAACGACCGTTGCAGATTACTTCTGACCTGGCGAGTTTTTGGCGTAACGCATACGCCGATGTTCGTAAGGATATGAGAGGTCGATATCCGAGGCACTATTGGCCCGAGAATCCTCTGCAAGCGGAGCCTACGCGACGGGTCAAACCGCGTTCAGGCTGAACGCTGCCTGGATTTCCGCGACGATCGACAGTGCAATTGCTTCGGGTGTTCGGCCGCCTAGATTGAGTCCGACGGGCGCTCGTAGTCTGGTTGCGAGATCTGCAGCGAGGGGTCCCACATCCGCCAGCAATCTCTCTCTCCTGGCTGGGGGTCCGAGTAGGCCGATGTAGGGAATCGTTGAGCGAGCGAGCCCTCTGAGATATTGCGCATCCGCACCGAGATGATGACTCATGACGACCGCAGCGGAGTATCGCTGGAGATCGAGATCCTTGACCCACTCGTCGAGTTCGATTTGCTTGACGATTTCAGCACCGCTAAATCGATGCATCACGGCATACGCTGGTCGATGATCGAGCAGTGTGACCTTCCAGCCTAGTCGATGTGCAAAGTCGAAGAGGGGTTCGGAATCTGGGCCTGCACCACAGATGAGTAATCGTAGAGGTGGCGTAATCCTCAAGAGAAAGTGATCGACGGACGAGACTGGTGCGGAGGTCGCTGAATCCGGAGTGATAAATGCGCCGTCACGTAAGTCGATCATGAGCTCGACGGCTTCATTTTTCGTTAAGCCATTAAAAATGGAGGTTAGCGGTTCGTAGCTGTCACCGGTGCTACAGCGCAGCAAAAAGATGGTCATTGACCCTTCGCATCCGAGACCGAGGCCCCAAATAGGATCGTCACTGCTGCGATTGTCGTAGCGATGCATCATGCAGCGACGATCATCGGCCAGCATTTTCAGGGCGTGCTCATGCAAGTCGCCCTCGAGACAGCCGCCGCTCAGCAAGCCTGCGCGACGGCCACTCGATGACAGGAGCATGAATGCACCCGGCTTTCGGTACGTAGAGCCTTCCGTGGCGACGATGATAGCGATGACGAGGTCAGCGCCGGCACTGCGCTCTTGCTCAAAAAATGCCTGCAGATCCATCATCCATGCCGAATGACGATTTTGCCGAAATGGTTGCCGTTTTCCATGTAGACGAACGCAGCGTCCGCTTGCGCAAAGTCGAATGCTCGATCAATGACTGGCTTGATCCGATGTTGGCGGATGAAAGCGTTCATGGTTTCGAAGTTCGCGCGCGAACCAACGAAAATGCCGGAGACGCTCGTGCTGCGACCGATCATTGCGGCAGCCGGAATTTCGCCGCCGAATCCGGCGAGTCCGCCGATGATGGCGATATGACCGCCATGCGCGAGCGACGCGAGTGATTGCGCCAGCGTACCGACACCACCCACTTCGAGTACGTGATGAACACCAACGCCCTCCGTTGCGGCCAGCACCGCAGGAGCCCATTCGGCGGTTTTGCGATAGTTGATCAGATGACTCGCACCAAGATCCCGCGCGCGGTTGAGCTTAGTGTCGCTCGAGCTGGTGATGATGGTCTTCGCGCCGAATGCCGTGGCAAATTGCAGACCGAAGATCGAAACGCCACCAGTTCCTTGCAGTAAAACATGATCGCCGTCACGAAGACCGCCGCGCGTGATGAGTCCGTTCCACGCCGTGAGCGCGGCGCAAGGTAGTGTTGCCGCTTCCTCGAACGACAGATGTTCCGGGAAGTGCAGCACACCCTCTTCATTTAGCGTGACGTACTCCGACAACATGCCATCTTGTGCACCACCGAGAGCTGAGGCACCCGTCGAGGCGGTGGGTCTGCCGTCCAACCACGTTTGAAAAAACTGCGCGACGACGCGATCACCAATCTTGACGCGGGTGACGCCCGTACCGACAGCGACGATCTCACCGGCTCCGTCCGATAGCGGAATGACCGTTGAGCGATTACCGACGGGATACCAACCGCGCAATACCATGATGTCGCGGCGATTCAGCGACGACGCTCTGACTCGAATGAGCACTTCTTTCGGGCCGGGAGCTCTCACCGAGGCGCCCTCGATGAGATTGAGGCTAAAGCCCTGTTCTTGTTTGAAGAGTTGGTATTGGTTCTGCTGGTTTGGGATGTTCATATGACCGATTGTACGGCCATCGACCTCTGCTTACAGCGGGCTTCCATCCTCTCGACTGATCGCGACGACCGCTGATCGAGCGGGTAGGCCGTTACCGTCAGGCCAATGACTGATCGGCGCATCGACCGAGCCACCCTCGCCGGGATGCTGGATCGATAGAAATAGGGTTCGTCCATCAGGTGTGAACTCGCAACCACAAATTTCGGCGCCGACCGGAGCGCTGACGACTTGTCGCAGATAGCCGCGCTCGGGGCCGCTGGTGGGAACCACGTAGCACCCGTTGTTTCCGATCAGGCCCGTATCGGCATCTGTCACCACCCACAGTCGTCCGGTGGGATCGAATCCGAGATTGTCGGGGCACGCGATGGGGCTGACTTTGGACCGATCGGCGAAGCCTGCGTAGTAAAGGTCTTCGCGGGCCAGTGCGCCGGCAGCGATCGCATCGGCATCGGTGAGGAACTTCGCTTGGGTATTGCGCGGATCGCCGGCGAGTAGGAACAGGTTCCAGGTGAAACGCGTACTGGCGGCGTCCGACTCGTTCTCGATCAACTCGACGATGTGACCGAAGTCGTTCTGGGGCCGAGGATTAGCGGCGTTCGGTCCGAAATCGACCGTGCGACCGTTGAAAAGTTTGTTCGCAGTTTGGCGCTCGTCGTTCTTTGTCAGGGCCATATACACATGACCTGTGATCGGACTCGGTTCGACGTCTTCAGGGCGATCCATGGGAGTTGCGCCAAGCAGATCGGCAGCCGCGCGACACTTGATGACGACCTCGGCCTGACTCGAGAAACCGTTACGCGAGTTAAGCGGCCCATTCTCATCGTGTACCAGCGGCAGCCATTCGCCTCGACCCGATACGTCGAAGCGAGCGACGTATAAGGTGCCATGATCGAGCAGATCCAGATTGGCGGCTCGATCGCGAGGGTTGTAGCGATCGCGACTGACGAACTTGTAGACATACTCGAACTTGGCGTCATCGCCCATGTAGGCTGCGACACGGCCATCGCGAGTCACGATCGTGTTGGCGCCTTCGTGACAGAAACGTCCGAGTGCGGTGCGCTTCTTTGGTCGTGCCGTTGGCTGTTGTGGGTCGATTTCGACGATCCAGCCGTGACGCAGTGGCTCACGAGGCTCTTGGCGTACATCGAAGCGAGAATCGACCAGATCCCAGCCATAGGCCGAGCGCTCTCGCAGCGGCCAACGTCGGTGTGCTTCGACGGTGGCGTTATCTTTGGTGTTGTCAGCCCATGACTTGGCAGAGCCGAAATAATCTTGGATGTTTTCCTCTGCCGTCAGATAAGTGCCCCAAGGGGTTTTTCCACCGGCGCAGTTGGCGAAGGTTCCCAATGCCACCGTGCCGCTTGGGTCGGCGTTTGTACGCATGAGCTCGTGGCCTCTGGCGGGGCCGCGTATATCCATCGGGGTATTGGCAGTGATTCGTCGCGTGAGCGGGCCATCGCTAACGGTTCGCCAGCCTTGCTGGGCTTTTTCTAACTGGATGATGCTGACGCCGTGGGCGGCCTGCATCCAAGCAACGGCCTGCGGACGACTTTTGATCCAGGCTTGCCGCGCCTCGGCGCGGTTCGGTCCCGGTTTGGGCCACTCTGCAAACGACAGTTCGGCCATGACGTATTCGTGATTGACGCAAAGCACGCCCGTCGTCCCACCAATGCCCGTGGGAAAAAAAGCGAGCGCATCGTTGTTGGTTCCGAAGAGCTTTTCCTGACGCTGGCTTGCCCCCGAGTCGAGCCAAGCGAGCGATCGCATGGTCTGGCCATCGATGGGCGCTACGTCTTTAAACAAGGCGTCGCCAGCACGAATCAGAAGATCGCTTCGAAAGCCTGCAGCCAAGGTCAGCGTGTCAGCTCGGGTCGGCTCGATCGCGGTGGTCACCGCTCTCTGCACGGGCGTCGTTGCTTGCGCCGCGAGCGAAAGACTCGGTAGCGCTGTGAGCGCAGTAGTAAGGCCAGTGCCCACCACGAAGCTGCGACGGGACAGACGTTGTTCAAGTATCGAGCCAAAGTATTCCGCAGTCATACGGTTATTCTACCCGGAACGAGACTCGACTTTGATGACGGCGCTAGAGCTTTTCGTTGTAGTGGCGCAAACGCTTCGACAAAATCCGCGCGATGTTGCGATAAATCACAATGGCCGCTTCTAATGACAAATCGATGTCATTTTTTTGAAACATGAGCGCGACCGCATTCGAGGTCGCACGAACCCTCGCAGATCGTTTGCCGCCATCCACGATGGCCATTTCTCCGAACGTGTCGCCGGGACGCAGTTCCAAAATGTTCTGCCAACCCCCATCGGAACGTTTTTCGATGGCGGCTGTGCCGGCGATGAAGACGAAGAAGGTCTGTCCCGCATCTCCTTCGTCGAAGAACACCTGGTCGACGCTGCGTTCGACCCGACTGGCGTTCGCCAATAGGGCGATCAGCTCCAATCGACCGATTCCGGCGAAGACGGGTACCGCGCTGATGACGCGCAACAAAGTTTCATCGATTTTGATCAATTGGACCCCCCTCGCGGCGAGCGGTGGATAGCAGCGGACCCGTTTTTTTCGTCTCGATTGTATTCATAATGGAGCGAGCGGGCACCGTCCCATGACTCATGGTCTGCTCGCATCCGATCAAGAGGGGGGTCCATCATGAATTCCGTACAAGTCGCCCACGTACGCATCCAGGGGAACGAGTTCGTCTTCGTGCCGTTCTCGCCGCTGATGGCGAGTGTTTCCGCGGCCGATCAACAAAACCTCCTGAAGCAAATGCGCGAAATCTGTCGTGGTTTCGGGCTCAACGGCGAGGTGGTGGTGGTTTGGCAGGGGCCAAGCGGGCTCGGCTATCTCGCCGACAGTCGTTACCACGGCGTCTTGTCCAAAGTCTTGAACATGACCGTGGTTCGTTCGAATCTCAATAAAAAGGTGTCGTCACCCGCCATCGATGGGCTGTTGGCTCAGGTCGCACTCGACCCCTTCGGTACGGCAGCTGCTGCGACCCCGGTGCCGTCGCCGGCTGCGCGCGTAGCCCAAGCGGCTCCAAGTCCTGCCGCTGCCGATGAGCATCGCTCTATGCCATCGATTCACGCCGGTGCACGCAAAGCGACGAGCAACCGCGTCGTGACGATGCTGTTCACCGATCTCGTTGGATCCACCAAGCTCAAGCAGGAGTACGGTGACGCGCAGGCCATGCAACTCGTACGGCAGCATCACGATCTGGTACGAAGCATCCTAGCGTCGACTGCGACGGGCGAGGAGGTGTCCACATCAGGCGACTCGTTCTTTATCGCCTTTGCTACGCCGTCGGAAGCGGTGACCTTTGCGCTGCGAATGCAGAGTCGCGTCGAAGATATGAACGAGGCCGAGGGCACCAACATCCAAGATCGTGTCGGAATCCATGTCGGAGAAGTCTACGCAGACAACGCCAAGGTGGCTGGCAAGACGTTTGACTTCAACGGCATCCAAGTCGATACAGCTGCCCGCATCATGTCGCTTGCGCAGGGAAAGCAAATATTGATGTCGCGATTCGCATACGACAATGCTTTCCAGATGCTCAACGGCTACGAAATCGATGGCATCCCCGATATCGAGTGGCGCAACCACGGTCTTTATGAGGTTAAAGGCGTGGAGGATCCGGTCGAAATTTGCGAGGTCGGCGAGCCCGGTTTTGCACCGCTAAAGCCGCCACCGGACTCCGAGAAAGCCAAGCGCGCAGGTAGCTATCGACGTTAAAGCAGCATCGCTCGCGCCAGTTCGCGTGCGCGTGACTGAATGTCGGTCGGGAACCGTTCGATCAGGCGATTGCTGACCGGTGAGGCGAGATCGATGGCGTTGATGTGAGCGCGGATGTCGTCTCGATGCAGCTGCTGCAGCAGTCTGTGCGACAAGGGCGA
This sequence comes from Steroidobacteraceae bacterium, assembly GCA_023253235.1. Taxonomy (GTDB): domain Bacteria; phylum Pseudomonadota; class Gammaproteobacteria; order Steroidobacterales; family Steroidobacteraceae; genus UBA964. The sequence continues at coordinate 1,659 of JALRHE010000363.1, read as the reverse complement.
CTGCCGTACGTCGAACTCTACTTTGCCGGTGGAGCCAGCTGCCAATACATCGAGTGCAGACATGCCGCTGGCGGTCGTCGTCATACGCAGCATGGATTTCAGGCGTGCGGGGATGAACGAGCGGCATCCGAAGCTGTCGGCCGATTCGATCAAGGCAGTTGCCAGCAACTTCGCGTGCATCACGTCCGCAATGACTTCGAGATTGCGCGCCGTCGATTCGAGTCGGTGTTGATGGTCTGATTGAATCGGTTCGCCATCGTACTGCCGGAAAATCACCGGCGCCGCGAGCGACGACAGAAAGCGAGTCATTTTTTGTAGCGTCTGACGATAGCTCGTGACACTGACCGATCCGCCGGCTCGCAGTTCGATCGATGACTCGTACATCAACCCCCAGGTGTCATCCAAGAAGGCCAATAAATCCGACTCGCCGAAGCTGCGGACATCCCGATTGGCAATGCGAACGGCTCGGCGGATATGCGAGCGCATATCCGACTCGTCGATCTGCGATCGATGCCGGTGATTGATGTCGACCAGCGCCGACATGTAAGAAGCCGCTAGCAAGTGCGGATCTTTGCGGAATGGAACGGTGGCTTCTATCCCGAGCGAGACGGCCGCTAGATGTTCCGCATCCAGCACTGCGTCCAATGCCTTACAGGCGATGAGAGCGCTCAAGAACTCGTTCTGTCCTGCAAATGGCGACAAGGTTTGCGTGTCAGAGAAACCGAAGCAGCGCTTGACGATATCGAACACGGGATCCTGTAGGGCCTCAGCAGAGTCGAGCAGCCTGAATTCACCGCTGTCGCCTCTGTTCACCAAACCAGTGAGGTAATGCTCGCTATCAGGCGGCAAACCGCCGTCGACGCCCGCTTGGACGATGTCGTGGAACAAGCCGATCAAGGCGTCGAGGGGGTCGTTCGATTCGGCCACCATCAATGCATGCGCGAGATCATGGTAGTGGCGCGTCGGCAAGTTCATCGAGCGATCGACAAGTGCTATCAGCGTCTCCAGATGTGTTGCGGTGCACTGCGGCGCGAGATGGCCGAGTGCCCATCGCAACAACGGTCGACAGGTCAATGCTCCACTCATTTCTCTTTCATCACCCAAACGCCGTTCCACTCTCCCGCCGGGGGATGAGCTTCTAGATAGTGGCAGCGATCGATATATGTCTGTGACAGATGATCTTCCGGATTCAGCTTCAAACAGAGCTCGAAGCCCGCCTTGGCCTTTTCCCAGTCGCCCGCGCGGTATGCCTGCATGGCATCGCCAAAACGAGTAATGACATCAATCATGTTCGGGAAGGTCTTGTTGTCGTGATAATCGAGCACCTCGTAAACGCGAACCGGCTGTGTCTTGCCTTTGACGACGACGAGGTCGATGTCGCGATAGCGATAGGTGCCCTTTAACTTCAGGATAGTCGATTCGCTCGCCAGAATATGTGCTGAGTATGCCTTGCAAGCACTTTCGAGTCTCGCGGCGAGATTGACGCCGTCGCCGATGACGGTGTAGTCCATGCGCTTGGGTGAGCCGATGTTGCCGGAGACGACGGTGTCGGTATTCAAACCGATCCCCATATCCACCGTCTTCAGTCCTTTTTCACGACGGATCGCGTTCCAGTCCCACATTTCACGAATCATCGAGATGGCCGCCTTCATCGCGCGG
>JALRHE010000353.1 GCA_023253235.1 Steroidobacteraceae bacterium | reverse complement strand
CAGCACGCCGTGATCATCGGCGGCGGTTACATCGGCCTCGAGGTCGCTGCGACATTGCGCCAACTTGGCATGGAAGTCACCGTACTCGAGATGGCTGATCGAGTGATGAATCGGGTCGTCGCCGAGCCTGTCTCGCGTTATTACGAGCGCGAACATGCAAGCCACGGCGTAAAGATCGAGTTGGGCGCACGTGTGTTGGCACTGCGTGGCGACACCGACGGACGAATCGCCGCGGTAGAGACAGATCGCGGGAATATCGCAGCGAATCTGGTGGTCGTCGGTATTGGTGTGTTGCCCACCGACGAGCTTGCACAGAGCGCCGGGCTCGCTTGCGATAACGGCGTCATCGTCGATGAGTATTGTCGAACTTCGGATCCTGCGATATTCGCCATCGGCGATTGCAGCAATCACCCCTCAGCGCATTACGGTCGTCGCATTCGACTCGAATCCGTGGACAACGCATTCGAGCAGGCGAACACCGTCGCGGCCAACATCACGGGCACGCCAACTCAGCATGATCGCGTGCCGTGGTTCTGGTCGGATCAGTATCATCACAAGCTGCTGATCGTCGGACTCGCCGATGGCCATGATCGAGCCATTCTCCGTGGCGATCCGGCCAACCACAGCTTCTCGGTGTGTTACCTACGCGACGGCGAGTTCATCGCCATCGACACGGTCAACATGGCCAAAGATCAGATGGCGGCGCGCAAGCTCATCGCGTCACGTATGCGACCCGATGTCACGAAACTATCTGATATCTCGATCGCGCTCAAAGATTGCGTGTAGCCGCAGGTAACTCGGGATATCTGCCAAGGCGCGCAATCATGAGCCCCGAGATCGCAAATAGCACGACATAGATCCACAGCACGGGCGTGTGGGTACCGAGCACGTCAAAAGCGCGGTTGGTTGCGATGACCGCCGTACCGGAACCAAAGGTCCAGGCCGCGTACTGCCAACCGTAGTTTTCGGCGTACGCCACGTTACCGAAATAGCGCGTGATCAACACGGCAATCACATCGAGCTCGGCGCCAGCAGCAAGGCCGATGCAAACAGCCGCTACCAAGGCCGTGGTACTGCTGGCATCCAGCGCGAGCAGCACCACACCGATAATCGGAAAGATCAAGATCGACGCGGCCACATACGGCGCGAAATACCGATCCATCAGGAATCCGGCAAAGGCACGCCCGACGATCAACGCGAGACCTAACGCACCCTGCACGGCCGCAGCCTGCGCCGGGTCGATGCCGCGAGCACGCAAGATCGGCACCAACGGGATCAGTACGCCGCCGATCGCAAAAGCGAGCAACAAGAACGCGACAAACATCCACCAAAAACGGGGTAAGCGACGCGACTCGGTGGCGGTATAGCCGATACGGGCAGGCTCGCCGGTCCGCGTGGCGCGGGTCTCGACTGAGTCAATCGCTGATTCACTAGGAGCATGACCATCAAGCCCGAGCCCTACTTCACTGGGCGTATCGCGCAACTTCCACAGCACGATTGGCAACGTGATGAGCAGCGTGAGAATGCCGAGCCCCGCGTAGGCGCCGCGCCAGCCGACCGCATCGATCAAAAACTGTGAAACCGATGACAACACGGCGCCACCGATGCCGATGCCCGCCAATGCTGCTCCAAACGCCTGACCACGGCGACGATCGAACCATGCTGCGACCACACGAGAGTAGGCGATCGAGGACGTACCCGCGCCAATGATCGGAATCAGTGCGAAGACCGCGTAGAAATGCAGCAGGTTCGGCGTGAGCCAATACAGTGAAATCAAGGCCAAGGCGAAAAGAATGATGCCGATGATGGCCCAGCGACGAACGCCCTGACGATCGAAGAGTTTACCGATGTAGAGCGACGATACGACCGTCACGATAGTGCCGATCAGCGTGACGAACGCGTATTCCGTTTGACTCCACCCAAACTCGGCGGTGATGGGACCTTGGAAGATGCCGATCGCAAAAAGATTGATCGAGGCGACACCCGTTGCGAGACCCACCATCGTGGCAAACACCACGCCGCGAGTTCCCCGCGGCAACGCAGCAAGCACCGCCGCCACGATAGCCAGCGCGATCATGGCACCTCGAAAGAGCGGTGCTACCAGCAGGGTCGACAACAGCAACACCACGGCGATCGCGATGAAACGCCGATCGAAAGTCACTCGCTCCGGCTGCATCGTTCCCCCTCGTTGCTTGCCGCTACAATCATGCGAATCGACCTGATCATAGCCACTTCTGGCAGGAGCCGTCGAACTATGCGACCCACATCCGTCATGACCATCACCGCTGCGCTGTTATTGACCTCGATCGGTGCAATGCACTCGGCCGATGCCGAAACCAAGCGGCCTCTCGCAATCGCCATCCATGGCGGCGCGGGCGTGATCGCACGCGAGCAGCTCGGCCCCGATGATGGCGCGAGTTATCGCGCAGGTCTCGCCGAGGCGCTCGATGCGGGCTATGCAGTGCTCGAGCGAGGTGGCAGTAGCCTCGACGCCGTCACAACGGCGGTTCGCATTCTCGAAGATAACCCACTCTTCAATGCGGGCCGTGGCGCCGTACTGACCCATGAGGGACATGCGGAACTCGACGCATCGATCATGACGGGGCACGACTTAAAAGCTGGCGCCGTCGCTGGCGTCAAGCGCATTCGTCACCCGATCGACCTGGCTCGCAAGGTGATGGAGGATTCTCCGCACGTCATGCTCTACGGTGCGGGCGCTGAGGAGTTCGCCAACAGCCGCGGTTTCGAGTTCGTGCCGAATGAGTTTTTCATCACGCCGCAGCGCAAGCAGCAGCTAGAGCGTGTGCTGCAAGGTCGCACCCAACCGCGCAACGAGTTGTCGGGTCTCGGCACGGTCGGCGCCGTGGCCGTCGACTCGTCGGGAAATCTCGCAGCGGCGACTTCAACCGGCGGTATGACCAACAAGCGCTGGGGCCGCATCGGCGATGCGCCGATCATCGGTGCCGGCACATATGCCAATAACGCGAGCTGTGCCGTCTCGGCGACCGGTCACGGCGAGTACTTCATCCGCTCGGTCGTCGCCTACGACGTGTGCGCGCTGATGGAATACAGAGGTTACAGCCTCGATCGAGCCGCGACCGAAGTCGTCAAGCGAAAACTGGTCGAGCGCGGTGGCGAGGGTGGCATCATCGCCGTCGATCGTGCCGGCAATATCGCTCTCGAATTCAACAGCCCCGGCATGTTTCGGGGCATGCGCGATTCTGCCGGACGCCGTGAGATTGCGATCTACGAGAAGTAGTCGGCCAAATATTGATCGAAGTCGCCGCGGGGCGCTGCCGCCATAGCTTCGGCTTTGCGCAGCGACTCGTCGGCTTCTTCGGCAAACCGACGCAGCACCGCTTCGTTCGGCTGATAGAGGTCGAGGAAATAGGCTTTGTGCGTGGCCGACGTTCGCAGCGCGAGATCAAAGAAAGACTCGCCCGTATCTCGCAGTTCACGGATGAGGCGTGCCGAGGGCGTCAGTTCCACTTCTTTGACTTTAGCCGCCTGCACCGCCAATGCCGCGCTGTATGGCTTGCTCGGATCACCCTCGTCGAGGAGCTCACAGATCCCCTGCATCTGATCGAGAATTTCAGCAGCCCAGCTGAGCATGTCGACATCGCGACCGTCGCGCTTGAGCTTGAGGCCGGGCTCGCGACCTGATCTTGCAACCTTGACGTGATTGGCATCGAGCGTTGCCTGCTCGTCGCGATCGATCAGCGGGCTCTCACGCATCAGACAAAACGCCAAAAATGCCTCGAGAAATCGCATCTTGTTTTGATTCACGCCGACCGGATCGAAAGCGCTG
>JALRHE010000339.1 GCA_023253235.1 Steroidobacteraceae bacterium | reverse complement strand
TTTGTTCACAGCACTGATCCTCGCGCAGCAAGGCTATCGACCCATCGTTCTCGAGCGAGGCAAAGACGTCCGACGTCGCACTCAAGACACTTGGGGACTGTGGCGCAAGAGCGTGCTCAAGCCAGAGTCGAACGTTCAATTCGGCGAAGGCGGTGCCGGCTTGTTCTCTGACGGCAAGCTCTACAGCCAAATCAAGGACCCACGATTTCTCGGTCGCAAGGTGATGCAGGAGTTCGTGCGCGCTGGCGCTCCGGCTGAAATCCTCTACGTCAGCAAACCGCATATCGGCACCTTCCGCTTGACGGGTGTCGTATCGACCATGCGCGAGGAAATCATCGCTCTAGGTGGCGAGGTACGCTTCGAGAGCAAAGTGATCGACGTCACCATCGATGATGGCCAAGTTCAAGGTGTGACGCTGGAATCGGGCGATTTCATCGCAGCCAAACAAGTGGTGCTCGCACTCGGACATAGCTCACGCGACACCTTCCGGATGCTGCACCAACGCGGCGTTTTCATGGAGCCGAAACCGTTTGCCATCGGTTTTCGAATTGAGCATCCGCAGTCATTGATCGACCGGGCGCGACTTGGTCGTTATGCAGGCCACCCCGTTCTCGGCGCGGCCGATTACAAACTCGTACACCACGCCAGCAATGGTCGCTCGGTTTACAGCTTCTGCATGTGCCCAGGTGGCACCGTCGTTGCCGCGACCTCTGAGACCGGTCGCGTCGTCACGAACGGCATGAGTCAATACTCACGGAACGAACGCAACGCGAATGCGGGCATCGTCGTTGGGATCGACCCCGGTCAGGACTACCCGGGCGGGCCGCTCGCGGGTGTCGAGTTGCAGGAAAAATGGGAATCGAACGCGTTTGACCTCGGTGGTCGAAACTACTGCGCTCCGGGGCAACTCGTCGGCGATTTCATACGCAATGCTCCCTCAAAGGAACTCGGGTCAATCGAGCCGTCTTATAAGCCGGGCGTGACGCTAGGCGATCTCAGTTTGGCTTTGCCCTCCTACGCCATCGAAGCCATCCGCGAAGCGCTGCCCGTGTTCGGCAAGCAGATCGCAGGCTTCGACCGTGACGATGCTGTCTTAACTGGCATCGAGAGCCGAACCTCATCGCCACTACGAATCACGCGTGATGCTCGCACCCTGCAGAGCCTCAATGTTCGCGGCTTGTATCCTTGCGGTGAAGGCGCGGGCTACGCCGGCGGGATACTCTCAGCCGGCGTCGACGGAATCAAAGTTGCCGAAGCCGTCATTGCGGATATGACGACATGAAGTTTGACGAACTGAAGAAACTACATCAGAAAAAATACCGAGAGCAGTTCGGTCACTATCTAATCGAGGGCGAGCACCTCGTGCTCGAACTGATGAAGGCGGCTGAAATCTGTCCCGATCTTCGCACGAGCACGATCTATGTCAGCGAGGATCATGCTGCCATCGAGAGCTCACTGCCAGTCAAAGTGATCTCAGGCAAGCAAATGGCGGAATTGACGGAGACCGACTCACCACAGGGTATTGTCGCGCTCGTACCAATCGTGTCGACGACGGCGCCCAACGACACGCGACGGAACGAAACGGTCATCTGTCTCTATGAAATTCAGGACCCAGGCAATCTTGGAACGATTTTGCGCAGCCTCGCCTGGTTTGGCGGATTCCGTTGTTTGCTGACCTCTAATAGCGTCGATCTATACAACGGCAAAGTGCTGCGAGCGAGTCTCGGCGCTCACTGGCATGTGCCGATCGAAACCGAAGTGGATGTCGCCTCGCTCCCGGCGCGTTTCTCGAAGATTGCTCGCCTCGATATGGAAGGGAAAAGCACTCGGGACGAGAGCTTCGCGCACTTCGACTGCTATCTGTTCGGCAATGAAGCCCGCGGATTACCGCAATCGGTCATCGCGAATGTGCCGACGACACCGTTCACGATCACCGGACAGC
>JALRHE010000328.1 GCA_023253235.1 Steroidobacteraceae bacterium | reverse complement strand
AGACCGGCGACGTGCGCGTGCTCAAGATGCAGCAGGTCTACGACGTCGGCACCGCGATCAACCCGACGATGGTCGAGGGCCAGATCGAGGGCGGCGCCATGCAGGGCCTCGGCCTCGGGCTGCTCGAGACGGTCTATCCGTACTACCCGAACCCGGACCACCGCGGCTCGGGCTACGGCTCGTACTTCGTCCCGTCGATGGACGAGCTGCCGGAGTTCGAGTGCATCATCCTCGAGAACCCGTCGGCCGACGGCCCGTTCGGCGCCAAGGCGATCGGCGAGATGGCCAACAACGCCCAGCCGCCGGCGATCGCGACCGCGATCTACGACGCCGTGGGGGTCTGGGTCACCGAGATGCCCATCACGCCGGAGAAGGTGCTGCGCGCGCTGCAGACGCTCGCAGGCAGCAATCACGCGGTAGCGCAGCAGATATTCGCGGAAAGTGATGCCGAAGATGTGGTGGAAGCTGCGGCTGAACTGGAAGCGGCTGAGGCCGCAATACTCGGCGATGTCGCGCGCCGGAAACTTCTCGTGGAAGTGCTCTCGGACGTAATCGGGAGCTTTGATCACGCCTGCATGTAGTGCAGAGAGGTTGTCGAAGCGTGCTTTGACGTCATCGACGGTCGGCAGACGGATCGTCGTCGACAGACGAGTCTCCTGCCCTGAATCCGCGTTCATCGTGCATCCCCCTGCAAGCGATCATCCTATGTGTAGGATGACCGGATAATAGACATTGGTTGCTAGTCAAGGCCATTAAGACGGCGTAACTCGAATAAAACTTTGTTGCAAAAGTGTGAGTGATGACATAGCGGGGGTGGGGGTCCGGGGCTAGAATCGCGGCATGGAAAGCGAGTTTCGAGATCCCCCTGTCAGCGGCTTCGACGCCGCATTCACCGACGCGGTCGACCTCGGCAACAAGTTGGCCGACCGTGATCGCGAAGCCGATGTCTGGGATATCGCAGACGGATTGCTCGCGGGGGCCATCCAGTACTGGCTGTATTCACGCCAGCCCTGCAAAGACCCGCGCTGCACGGAATGCTTGCCGGTCTCGACGGCCGAGGGGCGCATGGCCGAGTTGCAACGCTTGATCAAGCAACTCTCCGAAGAGAGCGAGTACTACCACAGCCCGAACGATTCGAACGTCGGGCGCGCGTGATCTAGCGTCGGCTGACGTCCTCGAGCGCTGCCTCCAGAATGGCGAGTCCTTCGGCGAACACGGCGTCGCTGATGGTCAGTGGCATCAGGAAGCGAACCACGTTGCCATAGACTCCGCAGGAGAGCAGCACGAGTCCCCGTCGACCCGCTGCCTGCACGAGAGCGCGTGTGAGATCCGCATCCGGCGCATCGGGGTTGCGTTGCTTCACGAGCTCCATCGCCACCATCGCACCTAAGCCACGAATCTCTCCGATGCAGTCCCAACGCGACTGCAGATCTCGCAGCCGTGCCATCAGCGTTTCGCCCAGTTGCGAGGCGCGAGCACAGAGATTTTCTTCGTCGATCACATCGAGCACGGCAAGACCTGCTGCGCAACCGAGCGGTGAGCCTGCATAGGTGCCACCGAGACCGCCCGTGAGTGGCGCATCCATGATGTCCGCTCGACCCGTCACCGCAGAGAGTGGAAAGCCGCCCGCGAGACTTTTGGCGACGGTCATCAAATCCGGATGGATACCGGCGTGCTCGATCGCGAAGAGACGTCCCGTGCGTGCAAACCCGGTTTGGATTTCGTCGATGATCAACACGATGCCATGCGCATCGCAGAGTCGTCGCAGCTCTCGCAAAAACTCCGGCGGCGCCACGTAAAAACCGCCTTCGCCGAGCACCGGCTCGATGATCATGGCGGCGACTCGCTGCGGATCGATATCCGCTTTGAAGAGTAGTTCGAGACCACGCAGCGCATCACGAGTCGTGATGCCGTGATACTCCATGGGGTAGGGCGCGTGGAATACCTCGGGCAGCATAGGCCCGAAACCCGCCTTGTAGGGTTGGACCTTGCCGGTGAGGCTCATGCAGCCGAGCGTGCGGCCATGGAAGCCACCACTGAAGGCGATGACGCCGGAGCGACCCGTGTGGTAGCGAGCGATCTTGATCGCGTTCTCAACGGCCTCGGCGCCGCTCGAGAGAAACAACGTTTTGTTGGGCCCGGGGCCCGGCATCAATGCATTCAGTCGCTCGGCGAGCGCGACATAGCTCTCGTAGGGTGTCACCTGAAAGCAGGCGTGGGAGAAGCGAGTCAGCTGGTGCTCGACCGCAGCGGCCACTTTGGCATGCAGGTGGCCGGTGTTGAGCACGGCAATACCGCTGGCGAAGTCGATGTAGCGACGGCCCTCGACATCCCAGATCTCGGCATTGCGGGCGCGATCGGCATACACCTGCAGGGCATTACCGATACCGCGTGGTATGGCGGCAGCGCGGCGTTGGGCAAGATCGGCGTTAGTGGTCATGGTGTCATCGCTCGCGGGCACGGGTGATCCGGTCTGTTAGAATTTACCCGTTTTAATCGGGGTTTTCTTCGGGAGTCGTCGTGACAGAGACCATCAAGACCGAAGTCGTCATCATCGGTGCCGGCCCTTGCGGTCTGTTTCAGGTCTTCGAGCTGGGTCTGCTCGGTATGCGGGCGCACATTCTCGACTCTTTGGCTGCGCCCGGTGGTCAATGCACCGAGCTGTATCCCGACAAGCCGATCTACGACATTCCTGCCCTGCCGGTGTGTGGCGCACAGGAATTGGTCGATCGCTTGATGCAGCAGATCAAACCGTTCGAGCCTGTGTTTCACCTCGGCGAAGAAGTGCTGGAGGTCAAACCTCGCGATGATCGTCGCTTTGATGTCGTCACTTCTTTGGGCACGCGTTTCGATGCTGGCGCGGTCGTGATTGCGGGCGGCGTGGGTTCATTCCAGCCACGTCGATTCGGTGTGCCGGGTAGTGATCTCTTCGAGGGACGGCAGCTGCATTACCGCGTCAAAAATGCCGACAGCTATCGGCAGCAGCGACTGGCGATTTTCGGTGGTGGCGACTCGGCGCTCGATTGGGCGCTCGAATTCGCGCCGACAGCCGCTTCCATGACGTTGGTACATCGTCGCGCGGAGTTTCGCGCGGCACCGGCTTCGGTCGCTCGCATGCGCGAGCTCGAGGCGGCCGGCAAACTGCGCTTCATCGAAGGGCTGGCCGAGTCGGGAGTCACGCACGATGACCGACTGGTTGGTGTCACGGTCAAAGCGGCTGATGGGCAAGTGCACGAGGTGCCGGTCGATCACGTGTTCGCATTCTTTGGTCTGCACCCAAAACT
>JALRHE010000324.1 GCA_023253235.1 Steroidobacteraceae bacterium | reverse complement strand
GAAACTGGCGATCATGTCATTGGCATTGGTGCTCGGCGGCTGTGCGTCTACGTTCGAGAGCGAGTCGCCGACAGTCGACGAATACGCTCTTAAGACGATGGGTGATGACGCGCCATCGGCATCGACGGCACCTACTAGCGTGCCCATCCAGCTCATGCGCATTGAAGCGGCGCCCGGTTATGACACGCGGCGCATGCTGGTGACGTACCCAGACGGTCGTTTGGATGTTCTGGCCGACGCGCGCTGGGTCGGCTCGATTCCGACTCTGCTCGAGGTGGCTATGCTCGATCAGTTGCGTGTGGCCGGTTTCGACGTCCACCCTAATTCGGCGGCTCTGGCAGCACCGTACTCTTTACGGGTGGTTGTAAGGCGTTTTGACGCGGAGTACGCGACCACTGAGGGTTCGGAGCGGGCCGAAGTGCCGACGGCCCGGGTGATTCTCGATGTCACTCTGATTCGGCGTCGCGACCGACTCCCCATGGCGACTTGGGCCGTATCCGGGGCGACGGTTGCAGCGGAGAATCGGCGTGGGGCGATCGTTTCGGCGCTGGGCTCAGCAACCAGTCGCGCCCTGTCCGGGCTCGCGAACGAGCTGTCCGCGGTCACTGCGTTGAAACAATAACCCCTTAATATTCCTCGCGTTTTCGGCGTCTGCCTGTCCCTTCCCCGAGGCCTGTCCGAGCCTGTCCAGTATTTGTACCGGACAAATGCTTGACATGCCTCGAGGCGCCGCTAAACTGTCGCTCGTCAACCGTCCCTTCTGACGAGTGACCCCCGTTTGGGCGGATCGCAAGATCCGCCCTTTTCTTTTCAGGGGTGCTTTGCTGCCGCCCGTGGGGGCCGTTTCCATCAATCAATCGCGCGAACTCGGCGATTCGAGTTGGCTCCCGATCTCCAGCCAGCGCTCTTCCAGAGATTCGATTTGTTTGATCACTGCCCCGAGGCGTTGTGGTGCTGTGCGAAGGGATGAGTCGCCGGAACTCGACGAGGCCGCATCGAGCATCTGCTGCTCTAGTTCTCGTCGCTGCGCCGACAGTCGCTCGAGTTCCTTCTCGATATTTTTGAATTCCGTCCGCAACGATGCCAGCTGCTGCCGGGCTGCGGCATCACGACGTCGTTGTTCGCGCCGGTCAACTCCGTCCTCGCTGCGACGATTCGAGCTTGCTTGACCTGAGCGAGCGTCGCGCGCCAAGGATTGCGCATAGTCTTGCAGATCGCCATCGAAGCGGGTTGCGGCGCCGTCGCGAACCAACCAGAACTCGTCACAAACACTTCCAAGCAAACCTCGGTCGTGCGATACGAGGATGACCGCGCCCGAAAACTCTTGCAGCGCAAGCAATAAAGAGTCACGCATTTCAAGATCGAGGTGATTGGTAGGCTCGTCCAAAAGCAACAGATTAGGTCGACGCGCGACGAGAATGGCGAGTGACAGCCGAGCGCGTTCACCACCCGAAAAATGTTTGACGGATTCAAAAACTCTATCGCCCTTGAACCCGAAAGAGCCAAGATGATCTCGCTTTTGCTGCTCGGGCCATTGAGCGACCACCGCGCCACCGCGACGCGTGAGCTCGAGAATGGCGGTACTGGATGCATCGAGTTGGTCGACTTCCAGTTGAGCGAAAAACCCCACTTCGATGTCCGGTGCAGTCGTGACCGTTCCGCCGAGCGGTGCTAATTGCCCTGCAATGCTCTTGATGAGCGTGGATTTGCCGGCGCCGTTTCGCCCGAGGATTCCGATGCGTGCGCCCGGTGGAATCGAGAGTGAAAAGTCCTCGATGATCACCTGATCGCCGTATCCGGCAGAGATTCGATCGAGCGATACCAGCGGAACTGGGAGTTTGCGCGGCTCGAGAAATTGCCAATCGAAGGTGTGTTCGACGCGTTGCGTGACCAATGTCGGCAATCGCTCCAGCCATTTCAATCGACTCTGTGCTTGTCTGGCTTTACTGGCTTTGGCGCGGAATCGTTCCACGAAGCTGCGAACGTGGTCAGCCTCGCGGCGAATTTTTTCGTTTTGCGCTTGCTGTTGGGCGAGTCGCGCCGCGCGTTGTGTCTCAAAATCGGAGAAGTTACCGCTGTATGCGGACAGTGTCCCTAGGCTGACATGCAGAACGCGGTTGATGACGGCATCGAGAAAGTCTCGATCGTGCGATACCAACAACAGGGTGCCGGGATAACTTTGCAGCCAGCGCTCGAGCCACAGTACGGCATCGAGATCGAGGTGATTTGTCGGTTCGTCGAGCAGCAAGACGTCCGAGGGGCACATCAACGCCTTGGCGAGATTGGCTCGCATGCGCAGCCCACCGGAGAACTCCTTGATCGGCTGATCGATACGTTTGGAGTCGAAGCCGAGCCCATCGAGCAGAGCGGCAGCTCGACTGCGCGCCGTGTAGCCGCCGAGTTGGTCGAAATCCGCTAGCGCTTGGGCGTGCTGAATGCCGTCCTCACGACGTTCCGCCTCGGCGAGAATCTGTTCGCAGCGGCGCAAAGTGATATCGCCATCGATGACGTGTTCGATGACAGGTCGATCTGAGTCGGGTAACTCTTGCGTCACGGCGGCAAAGGTCAGACCGCCCGGTATCTCCAGGGTGCCTTGATCCGGCGTCAGTTCGCCCTTGATCAGCGCGAGTAACGACGATTTACCACTGCCGTTACGACCGACGATACCGACCTTCTCACCACGCAGAATGCTCGCAGTGGCGGAATCGAGGAGGGGCTCGGGACCACGCCGGAGCCGGACATTACGCAAGTGAATCACGGGCGCGATTCTACGCGACTGCTTGTGTATGCTCGCCCTCGTGCGCATCGAAATTTTTTCCGACATCGTTTGCCCATGGTGCTTCGTTGGGCAGAGTCGTCTGGCAGCCGCGCTGGCGAAGCGACCGGAGATCCCCGTCGAGGTCATCTGGCTGCCGTTCGAGTTGAATCCGGCCATGCCGCCCGAGGGCCGCCCGCGAGCGGAGTATCTTCTCGAGCGTTTCGGTGACGTGAATCGATTTGCCGACGCTCAGCGGCAGCTCCAGCAGATCGGCGAGCAGGAAGGCATTCGGTTCAACTTCACGGGTATTCAACGCATGCCGAATACTCGACGTGCACACGTCTTGTTGGCGCATGCACGCCGCGTCAATCCGGACGTGCAGACTCGTTTGGCTCGAATCCTGTTCGAGGCCTATTTCAGCGAAGGCTTGGATATCGCCGATCCGAGCTGTCTCGTCGAGCTGGCAAGGCGTGTGGGTCTAGAGGGCATCGCCGCGGACCGTACGCTCGATGATCCTGACCTTCATGCAGAAGTGCAGGCGCTCGAATCCCTTGCAGCCCGCTGGAACGTGTCTGGTGTGCCGACCTTCATTTTCGATCGGCACACGGGATTTTCTGGTGCGCAGCCCGTAGAAGTATTCGAGCGTGCGATGGATTCCGTTCTCGCGCAGGTTCGCGATTCGTGACAGCCGATGAGTTGACGGGGCGAACTCGCTCACACGTTGTCGAGCTCGGTGCGGTGGGCTGTGTGCTGCACCGGGATGTGGCACAGCCTTTTCTCGATCTGCGCGATGCTGCTAGGGCAGCGGGATATGACTTGGTCGCGGTTTCAGCTTTTCGCGACTTCGACAGACAGCGCTCGATATGGAACGGTAAATTTCGCGGTGAACGACCTGTACTCGATAGACGAGGTCAATTGCTCGACTTGCGCGATTGGCCAGCAGCGGATCGTGTCAATGCCATTTTGTGCTGGTCGGCGATGCCGGGAGCCAGTCGTCATCACTGGGGCAGCGATTTCGACGTGATTGACCGTAAGGCGTTGGCGCCAAATACAGCGGTCGAACTCGCGCCTGAGGCATATTGTGACGACGGGCCGCACGCTGCACTGAGTGTCTGGCTGTCGGAGAACATGGCACGGTTCGGATTCTTCCGCCCGTATGTCAGCGAGCGTGCCGGTGTGAGCCCTGAACCGTGGCACTTGAGCTACGCGCCGGTCTCGGTGCCCGCTTTACGGCAGATGACGCCAGCAGTGCTGCTTGAGGCTTGGCGCGCGAGTGATATCGAGGGTGTCGAGTGGCTGATCGATAACGTCGACATGTTGCATGCACGATACGTGGCAGATATCGACACGGTCGACTTCGTTGATCGATTTCAGAGTGTGAAGTCCGCCAGCACCGGCGTGTGATCAGAGGGTCTCTCAGCACGACGCGGCTCTTTGTCGATACGGGCTGCCACGCACTGACGTGCCAGTGCGCTCGAAGCCAGAATCAGATCGATACGCAACCCAGCGTTGCGACGAAAGCCTGCAGCGCGATAGTCCCACCAGCTATACGACTTTTCTGGCTGCTCGAACTGCCGGAAAACATCCACCAAGCCTGCCTCGAGTAAACGTCGATACGCATTGCGCTCCGGTTCGCTCACATGTACGTGGCCGACCCAGGCTGCTGGATCATGAACATCGCGGTCTTCCGGCGCGATGTTGAAGTCACCCAACACCACTACGTGTTTTTCGGTTTGCAGTAGGGACTCCAGCCATCGCTGCAGCGCCTCGAGCCAGCGCAACTTGTATGCGTATTTGTCGGATTCAGGCTCCTGCCCATTTGGCACATAGAGGTTGACGATCACGAGCCCTGCGGTTCGAACGGCGAGTACACGCTTCTGTTCATCTTCAAAGTTGGGGATGCCGGTGGCCAGCACCTCGATGGGTTGGCGTGACAGTACGGCCACCCCGTTGTAGGTGCGCTGACCGCTGTAGGCGCACTGATACCCGAGAGCGTCGATTTCGGCTGCCGGAAAATCCGGATCCGGCAGTTTGGTTTCCTGTAGGGCGATGACGTCTGGCTTACTCTCAGCGACCCATGTACCCAATTGCGGCAATCGCACGCGCAGCGAGTTGACGTTCCAGGTGGCGATAGTGATCTGTGACATCTGCCTAGGTTAAACGACCTGTGTACGATAGCGGTCATGAGTAGAAAAAATTTCGACTTGATCGTCATCGGCGGTGGCAGCGGCGGCTTGGCCTGTGCACAGCGTGCTGCCCAGTACGGAGCCAAGGTGCTGATGGCCGAATCAGCCCGCTTGGGTGGAACCTGCGTCAATGTCGGCTGCGTTCCCAAGAAGGTGATGTGGAATGCAGCGCATATTGCGGAAGCGGCAGCGGATGCACCGCACTATGGATTCGATCTCGAGTATCGCGGTCACGATTGGTCGGCGCTGCGTCGCGCCCGAGATGCCTACATCACGAGATTGAACGGGATCTACGAGCGTAACCTTGCTGCGAAAAACATCGAGTTGATTCGCGGCATCGCCAACTTCGTTTCGTCGCATGAGATTCGGGTCGGCGACGAGATTTTCGAAGCGTCACGGGTGGTGATTGCAACAGGTGGTCGTCCCGTCCTGCCGGCAATTCCTGGCAGCGAGCATGGCATTACCTCAGATGGTTTTTTCGAGTTAGATCATCTTCCGTCTCGCACCGCTGTCGTGGGTAGTGGCTACATCGCGGTTGAACTGGCTGGTGTGCTGCACGCGTTAGGCAGCAAAGTCACTTTGGCGTTTCGTCGTGATCGCGTACTGCGTCATTTCGATTCAATGTTGTCCGATGCACTCATGAAAATCATGCGCGATGAGGGGTTCTCTCTCATCGATCACGCTGCGCCTCGCGCACTCGAGCGCGATGTCGATGGTTCACTGCGACTATTGTTCGATGATGGTCGACAGGCGGGCCCCTTCGATTCGGTGATCTGGGCTATCGGACGGGAGCCGATGGTCGAGAAGCTGGCGCTCGATCGCGCGGGCATCCGTCTGGATAGTCGCGGTTTCATCCCGGTCGATCGCTATCAGGAGACCTCGGTAAAAGATTTGTATGCCATCGGAGATGTGACGGGTCAGGCACAACTGACCCCCGTTGCGATCGCCGCTGGTCGCCGCCTCGCCGATCGCCTCTGGGGCGGCATGGCGGGGCGTTATCTCGACTACAGCAACATCCCAACGGTGGTCTTCAGTCATCCGCCGATCGGTACGGTGGGTCTTAGCGAAAGCGAGGCTATCGAGCGTTACGGCTCAAAGGACGTCAAAGTGTATACGTCCGGTTTCGTGCCGATGTACCACGCTCTGACGCCGCGTAAGCCGCGAGCTGAAATGAAACTCGTGACTATCGGAGCAGAAGAGCGGATCGTCGGATGTCACGTCATTGGCGCCGGCGCCGATGAAATGCTGCAAGGTTTTGCCGTCGCCCTACGTATGGGTGCAACCAAGCGTGATTTTGACGATACCGTCGCCATCCATCCTACTAGCGCCGAAGAATTCGTCACCATGCGTTAGAGTCGGGCGCGCTTGTCCGCAAGGTACACGCCGGGGAAGCCCGTCGTTGACTTGCGATTGCCTTCGCCGCGCAATGACGCCATGGCGCGTGCGTTTAGACGAGCATTAACGACAAGCTTTTGGGCTCTGCTGTTGCCGTTATTGGCGATAGGCTGTGCTCGTCAGCAGCCGCCTATCCCGGCGGAGCAGCTACAGATCAAAATCAATCTGCTTTGTACGACGTGCGATGACTTCCTGAAGTGCACGACAACCGGCGAGTCCGTGGAGTCGGATTTTCGACTTTACCGATTGCGAGAGAAGTCTTTCTTCGTACAGGTCGCCACCATCTGGGATTATCTGATCCAGTGGATCCATCAAAAGACGGACGACAGACGGCCGCTGACGATATATCTCGCGCAGGGCGGTGTCTCGAGAGTGCTGGTGCCGGCGGCGACGGCCCGAGTCGATCTCGTCAC
>JALRHE010000297.1 GCA_023253235.1 Steroidobacteraceae bacterium | reverse complement strand
GAATTCCAATCCCAAACAGCCAGTTCACCAGAGTCCAGTGGCAACCCGACGTTTTGATCGTGGTCGCTTACGGTCTCATCTTGCCGCCCGAGGCGTTATCGATTCCGAGGCATGGTTGTATCAACATTCACGCTTCGCTGCTGCCTCGTTGGCGCGGAGCAGCGCCCATTCAGCGAGCGATACTCGAAGGCGATGCCGAAACCGGCGTCACCATCATGCAGATGGATGCCGGTCTTGATACCGGTCCGATGTGGCTGCAGCGACGCGTAGCCATCGAAGATCAAGATGACGCGATTTCGCTGCAAGACAAGCTCGGCAAGCTCGGTGCCGACGCGTTGCTCGAAACGCTGGCGCTCGTTGCGGCAGGCCAGGTACAGCCGATCGTTCAACCGTCTGTCGGCGTGACTTATGCGCGCAAGATCGACAAGAGCGAAGCGCGCATCGATTGGCGGCAGAGTGCAGTCGAGATCGGTCGGCGCATTCGCGCCTTCAAGTCTTGGCCGGTCGCGGAGACGGTGTGGCGGGATGAGATCGTGCGTATCCATCGCGCGCATCCGATCGCGGTTGATGCGAGCGCAGAGCCGACTGCCGTACCGGGAACCTGGGTTGCTGCAGCTGATGGCACTCTGCAGATCGCCTGCGGTAGGGACAGGCTTGCGATAACCGAGCTTCAAAGATCCGGCAAACGCAGCGTGACCGCTGCCGAGTTTCTCAATGGCATTCCAGGCGGATTCACCGCAGGGGCGGAGCAGTTTTCATGAAGTCTGAGTTAGCCCCTGGAGCAGCGACACTCGCTGCAGCCGTACGAGCCGTCAGTACCGTGGCCCATGATGGTCGCTCGGCTGATGTGGCGCTGCTGGAAGCGGAGTCGCGTCAGGATCGTGCTGCGGTGCGTGCCATCACGCTCGGCACGTTACGTTGGTATCTACGTCTCGCGCCCGCGATGGCGACGCTGGTAGCTCGTCCCGCTGCTGACGTCGATCCGCAGTTGCGTGCGTTGCTGATCACGGCCGCGCATCAGATCGAGCATTCGCGTGGTGCGCCCGAAGTGAGCGTACATCTGGCCGTGGATGCGGCCCGAGCGCTCGGCTTGCAGCGCGCCACTGGTTTCGTGAATGCGGTATTGCGACGTTTCGTTCGTGAACGCGAATCTTTGTTGGCGACGGTCGATGCCGATATGGCGACGCGTCATGCGCATCCGGAGTGGTTCGTGCAACGCGTCAGCGCTGCTTGGCCCGATGCGGCCGAGGCTATCTTCATCGCCAACAATCAACACCCGCCGATGACGTTGCGGGTGGCGCCCTTCGCGGCGGATGCTCGCGAAGAGTATCGACGCGAGCTCGCAAGCACGGGTCGTAGCGCGCAGTCGATCGAGTGGTCGACAGAGGCGCTACAGCTTGAGCATGCCGTTGCGGTGTCGACTCTGCCGGGTTTTGATGAGGGTCGTGTCTCCGTGCAGGATGCTGGCGCGCAGCTGGCGGCGCACTTGCTCGATCTGGCGCCGGGACAACGCGTTCTCGATGCCTGTGCAGCCCCGGGTGGCAAGACTGCACACATTCTGCAGTTGCAGCCGAAAGTCGATCTGCTGGCCATCGATATCGACGCCGAGCGCTTGGCTCTGGTCAGAGGCACGATCGAGCGTATCGGTGCCGAGGCGCGAGTTTTGGTGCGCGATCTCTCGCGTAGCGACGTGCTCGCTGACGAAGCCGCTTTCGATCGAATTCTGCTCGATGCACCATGCTCGTCGACGGGCGTGATTCGACGTCATCCAGATATCAAACTATTGAGAAGAACCGATGATATCGAACACCTCGCGCGCTTACAGCGTCGCTTGCTAGAGCAGTGCTTCGCGAAGCTCGCGCCCAGCGGACGACTCGTCTACGCGACATGCTCCGTGCTGCCCGATGAAAACGAACAAGTCGTACAGGCTTTCCTTGCCAGCCATCCGGAAGCCGAGACGCTACCTTGGCCGAGTGGCGTATCGTTGCCGCCAGGCGCCATTCGGCAGGCCTGCGGTGTGCAATTGCTGCCCGGTAGCGCAGCGGGAACGGATGGGTTTTATTATGCTTGCCTCGGTTATAGGGGCTCGCGATGACGGTAGGTCATGCCATCGGCAGACATATGAGCAACGCGTTCATACGACTCGCCATCTTGTTGGCAGCGGCGTTGCTGTCGAGCTCGTTTGCCGGACGGGTCCTGGCTCAGTCCGTCAGTTCGTCTGCCAACGATGCACTCGAAATTCAGTCGGGTTTCGTCAACATCGTCAACGGTGTCTATCAGCTGCAGGTTCGGGTTCGCTATCCGATGAACGACGAGGACCGTCGTGCGCTGCAGCAAGGCGTTTCGCTTTTTTACGACGTGGATCTCGAGGTGACTCGCGAGCGCCGTTTCTGGACGGCGGCGAGCGTCGTGAATCTTAGTCTTCGGCGTGAGCTCAGTTATCACTCTGTCAGCGAGCGCTATCTCGTCAAAGATCCACAGGGGGTCGTCGAGACTCGTTCATTTGCGAGTTTCGAGGAGGCACTAGCGGATCTCGGGAAAGTCGATGGATGGCCCATTCTCGTCTCCGCACAGGTCGCGGAGAACGGTGAATACTTCGTCAACGTCCGTGCCGTCGTTCGACGCGGACGTCTCACTGATGCACTGCGCGCGCTGATGTTCTGGTCGGATGACTGGCAACGCCGGAGCGAGTGGTACTCATGGTCGCTGCCGCGCTAAAGCGCTATCGATCTTTGCTGACGGTGACGTTCGGGTCACTGTTGGTGTTCGGTGCATTGACGGCACTTTTCTTGTCGGCACAAAACTCTGCGCAGTTCGGTCGATGGCAGCCGTGGATCTTGTTGGCGAGTGCGATCGGTGTGATTGCGCTGCTTGCGATGCTGATTCGCAAGACCGTACAACTCATCAGGGCTTATCGGAGCGGAGTCCCCGGGTCTCGTCTGACCTCTAGAACAGTGCTGGTGTTCGGGGCGCTCGTTGCCTTGCCCTTGTTGTCTGTTTACGTTTTTTCGCTGCAATTCCTCAACCGTGGCATCGACAGTTGGTTTCAGGTCGAAATCAAGCAAAGTCTCGACGATGCCGTCGTCCTCTCACGAGCTGCACTCGATTTGCGCATGCGAGAGCAGTTGGAGCGGACGGAGCGATTTGCCCAGCGCCTATCCGCGCTACCTTCGTCGGGAGCCATGCTGGTCTCGATGGACGAAGAGCTGCGCCGCACAGATGCTGCAGAGCTCGTTTTGTACGGTGAGTACGAGCGCATCATTGGCGCCAGTAGTCGCGCGGTATCGGATTCCTTGCCCAAGCGACCGTCGGCCGAACTCGTTCGGCAAGTCATCGCCGGCCGAAGTTACGTCAGTCTGGAGCCTGCGGGTGAGTCAGGCTATGTGATCCGAACAGCGGCTTTGCTGCCGGGGGCCGTGGCATTGCCAGGTGGGGCGCGATTCGTCGTCGTCACGCATGATCTGCCGCGCCAGTTCGCCGAGTTGACCGATGCCGTGCAACGCTCGTTTTCGCAGTACGGTGATTTGGCTGCGTTGCGAGAGCCGCTCAAATACAGTTTTAGTCTCACGCTGACGATGGTGTTGCTCGTCACCTTGCTCGGAGCCATTTACGGCGCAATCTATTCGGCCGAAGTTTTGTTCAAGCCGGTGCAGGACCTGATGGCCGGCACTCGCGCGGTGGCCAAAGGAGATTTTGCAACGCGCGTTCCGTTGAGTTCGCACGACGAGATGGGGTTTCTCGTGCAGTCGTTCAACGACATGACCAAGCGTCTGCGGCGCGCTCGACAGGAGACCGAGAGCAGTCGGGAGGCGGCTGATCGAGAGCGTGAACGACTCGCCGTGATTCTGGCGCGATTATCTACCGGCGTCATCACCGTCGATCGAGACTTGGTATTGCAGAGAGCGAATGCGGCTGCAGGTGCGATACTCGGTATCGATCTCACTGCGATGATCGGAAAATCCTTGCCCGATCTCGTCGGTGAAGAAGGAATTGCCAAGCCTTTCTTTGACGATATTCGGGCTCGTTTCGCAGCGGGCCGGGAAGAGTGGCGCGAGCAGATCGAATTGCGTGGCACCGGCGTCGGCGGCTCTCGATTTCTGGCGAGTGCATGTGTGCGTTTGCCGCAGGCAGTTGACGAGGTCGTTAACTACGTCATCGTGTTCGACGACGTGACACGTCTGTTGCAAGTACAGCGCGAGGCGGCCTGGGGTGAAGTGGCGCGACGATTGGCGCACGAAATCAAAAACCCGTTGACGCCGATCCAATTATCCGCCGAGCGACTTCGTCGCAAGGTGCTGCCCCAGCTCACTGGCGGCGATGCCGATTTGCTGGAGCGATCGACCCATACGATCGTGCAGCAGGTCGAAGCGATGAAGCAGATGGTCAACGATTTCAGCGAGTATGCGCGTGCACCCGCGATGAAGTTCGACTCGTTCGATCTCAACCAATTGGCGGGCGAGGTGGTCGATCTGTATCGCGCCGAAGAGGGTCATGTCGACATCCAGAGTCGGTTCGACCCGGGGCTGGAACTCATTCTTGGTGACAGGGCGCGTATCAGGCAGGTGCTCAACAATCTGCTCACCAACGCCATCGAGGCGTTAGAGGGCGTCGCCAACGCTCGCATCGAACTGCAGACCGGTATCGGTGAGCGGCAGGGGATGCCTGTCGCTTTGCTGACCGTCACGGACAACGGCCCCGGCTTCCAGCCCGAGATCCTCGGGCGAATCTTCGACCCCTACGTCTCGAGCAAGCCGCGTGGCACGGGGTTGGGTCTGGCGATCGTACGCAAGATCGTTGAGGACCACGGCGGAGTGATCGAGGCCGATAACCAGGCTGCGGGTGGCGCCCGAGTCCGTGTTATGTTGCCATTTGGAGACAAATCTCGGTCGACCGCAGCCCGTGAGCGGCGAACCGACATTCGGAGGGAGCGGGCATGAGCTCAGCACGCATACTCGTGGTCGACGACGAGGCCGATATCCGGACCCTCGTGAAGGAAATTCTCACCGATGAGGGTTATGACGTGGCCGTCGCCGCTAACGCGAGCGAGGCACGCCAACTGCGGGGGCAGTTTTCCCCCGAGTTGATCCTGCTCGATATCTGGATGCCCGACGTCGATGGCATCACCTTGTTGCGCGAGTGGATGGCGGCCGGCAACGGCTCCTGCCCCATCGTCATGATGTCAGGGCATGGCACGGTGGAAACGGCGGTCGAGGCGACGCGATTGGGTGCGCTCGATTTCGTCGAGAAGCCGTTATCTTTGGCCAAGTTGTTACGGACCGTCGAGCGAGGTCTCGAGAGTGCGCGTAAGTCGCGCGGTGCTCAGCGCCTACTGGCGGGTGTCGCTGCGCCGATCGGCAAGAGTCGTGTGGTGCAGCAACTGCGACACGAGTTGGCATCGGTGGCGCAGGGTCGTAACTCGGTGTTGTTGCTGGGGGAGCGCGGCAGTGGTCGCGAAATGTTCGCGCGGTACATGCATGAGAACGGCTCAAACCCGAGTTCACCGTTTGTCGTCTTGGTAGCGAGCAGTTTGCGTGACCTCGATGCGGAGGAGGCTCTGCTCGGACGCCAGGACGCGTCGGGCGTTACAGCAGGAATTTTCGAGCAAGTTGGAGATGGCACGCTCTTCGTCAGCGAGCTTGGTGATTTACCGCCCTCGGCGCAGCGGGTTTTGCTCGGTGTGTTGGAGACGGGGCATTACCGACCGTTGGGTGAGAGCCGCGATCGGCCCTTCCGCGCCCGGTTGGTCAGTTCTGCGCACCCCGGTATCGAGCAGGCAGCGGACGGCGCGGTCGGCTCGACGCGCCGTGACCTGTTGTCTCATCTCGATCGGATCGTCGTGCGTGTGCCGCC
>JALRHE010000274.1 GCA_023253235.1 Steroidobacteraceae bacterium | reverse complement strand
AATCGTAGACTTTGCACACTGTGATTGACTGGCCGATCGTAGCGGTAGACGGTCTCATGTTCGATGTGCAGCAGCATGCTAGACAGTCGCCTCCGACACGAGAAAGTCGTGAGCGATACGCGCACCGAGATCGCTGGTGCGCGATAAGAAGGCGGCTAGGTAATCACGCACTCCCATATCGAGCACTTCGTCTATACGCCCGTATTGCAACGACGCCTGGATCTCTCCTGAACGGCGCGTGGTTTCCCCTGATCGGGCATTGGCGACCCGCACCAGCGTCTGGTGAACGCGATTCGTACAATGTCGCAAAGAGCGCGGCATGGCTTCGTGAAATATCAACAGCTCCGCGACACGCCGTGGCGTGATGAGATCACGATAGACTTTTCGATATACCTCAAATGCCGAGACGGATCGCAACAACGCGCTCCACTCGTAATAGTCGACCGCCACATCAGGTTCTGCTGCAGCCGGCATCAGTAGTTCGAAACGAGCATCGAGGATGCGTGCCGTGTTGTCGGCACGTTCTAGATACGTACCGAGCAAAGTGAACTCGAGCGCCTCGTCGTGCAACATGGTGCCTTGAATGACACCTCGGGCCAGATGCGATCTGAACTTCACCCACTCGAAAAAGTCGCCCGTATTTTGTCGCCGAGCGGCAACTCGTTTGTAGCGCTTCAGCTCAAGCCACGTGGCGTTCAGTGTTTCCCAAGTCTCAGAAGTGAGAGTGCCGCGGACGGCGTGTGCATTTTCGCGCGCCCGATCGAGGCAATGCTCGATGCTGCCTGGGTTGGCGGGCTCAAAAGTAATCCATTCGATCGCCGCATCCTGGGTGATGGTGTCACGCGCTGCGAGATAAGCGTCGATCTGACCGACTGTCGCGAGCGTTGAAGCCCATCGCTTTCGAGTGATGTCTTCCTCTTGTCGCAGCAGCGTCATGCGGCAGTTCACATCTAACATGCGCGCGAGATTCTCCGCTCGCTCGGTATACCTCGCCATCCAATACAAATGGTCTGCGGTTCGGCTCAGCATGATGCGCGCTCGAGCACCCACGTATCTTTGGTGCCACCACCCTGCGACGAATTCACGACTAGAGATCCTTCGCGTAACGCCACCCGCGTCAAGCCGCCCGGGACCATGGTCACGTCGCGTCCAGATAGCACGAACGGTCGCAAGTCCACATGGCGAGGCGCCAAACCGGCGTCGACGAAAGTGGGACAGGCCGATAAGGCCAGTGTGGGTTGTGCAATATAACGCGCCGGATCTGCCAGAATCCGCAGACGGAATGCCTCGATCTCCGCTTGTGTTGCCAGCGGTCCGATCAACATGCCGTAGCCACCTGCGCCGTGCACTTCTTTGACGACCAGCTCTGATAGATTCGCGAGCACATGCGCGAGATCTTCCTCTCGACGCAAAATCCACGTCGGCACATTTTGCAGGATGGGCTCTTCGCCGAGATAAAAGCGAACCATCTCCGGCACGTAAGGGTAGGTCGATTTGTCATCGGCGATACCGGTACCGATCGCGTTGGAGATAGCGACACGTCCGGCACGATAAGCCGTGAGTAATCCGGGCACACCGAGCATGGAATCGGGACGAAAGGCCAGCGGATCCAGAAAATCGTCATCCACGCGCCGATAGATGACATCGACACGGCGCGGGCCTTGCGTCGTACGCATGTAGACGATCTCGTCGTCGACGAACAAGTCCTGACCTTCGACGAGCTCGATGCCCATCTGTTGAGCGAGAAACGCGTGTTCGAAATAAGCGCTGTTGTGTGCACCCGGCGTCAGCAACACCACCACCGGGTCACGCACGCCAGCGGGCGCCACGCTGCGCAGGGTCTCGAGCAGCAAATCGGGATAGTGCTCGACCGGTGATACGGGGTAGCGCGCGAACAGCTCGGGAAATAATCGCATCATCGCTTTACGATCTTCGAGCATGTAAGACACGCCCGACGGTACGCGCAAATTGTCCTCAAGGACGTAGTACTCGCCTTTCCCGGCACGCACGAGGTCGATGCCGGCGATGTGTGCGTACACGTCCATCGGCAGATCGATGCCTTGCATCTCGGGTCGATATTGCACGTTGCAAAGTACCTGCTCGGCGGGAATACGCCCGGCACGCAGGATCTCCTGATCGTGATAGACGTCGTGCAGAAAAGCGTTAAGCGCGGTGACTCGCTGTCGCAAACCCTGCTGCAATCGCTCCCACTCGGGTGATGGAATGATGCGCGGGACGATGTCGAACGGGATCAGCCGCTCTGTGCCGGTCTCATCGCCATAGACGGCGAACGTGATGCCAGCGCGACGGAACAACGTGTCGGCTTCATTACGCTTCTCGACGATGCTGTCAGGAGGCGTCTCTGCGAGCCACTCGGCATAAGCTTGGTAATGGGGTCTTACACCGCCAGCTTCGGTGTGCATCTCGTCGAAAATCGCGTCTTTCACCATATCTTGCCGCCGATGTAACGACCGGCTGCCGGCAGATGTGGAAAGTACTCCACCGATTCAAATACGCCATGGCGAAAGTAAGGATCGTTCTCGATGATTTCTTTGGCCCGCGCAAGACTGCGGGTGTGTAGGCAATACAAACTACCGATCGGCTGTTCGCGGCTTTCGTCGTACAAGGGTCCTGCCACGTTGAGTTCGTCCATGACGCTCTCGATGTAAGCCATGTGTGACGCGGTCTGCGCTGAGCGCACGGCGGCGCCGGAAGCACCGTCGCGACAAAGCACGATATAAGCGGTTTTCTCGTATCGGGAAGACATGGCGGGCCACTCCTGATGTGGCGGGGAGGGGGGATGCGTTCAGGATAGCAGCCCGCCAGTCTTCCTCAACCGTCGAAATCCAGTGTGGAGAAGTTTGGTCGCGACACCCTCGACACGCCAATCGATAGATGTGATGATTTCGATAGACGCCGTAAATCGCTCGGATGGGCTGCCAGGATGGCTGACATCAAACTCAAAGATCTTCGTTACCTCGTCGCCGTGGCGGATACCGGACACTTCGGTAAGGCGGCCGAGCGCTGCTTCGTCAGCCAGCCGACGCTATCGGCACAACTAAAGAAACTCGAGGATTATCTCGGCGTACCGCTGATCGAGCGCCAGCCACGAGGGGCTCTGCTGACGCCCGCTGGTAGCGAGATCGTCGCGCGGGCAAGACGCATCATCGAGGCCAGCGACGAAGTGGTCGATATCGCGCGTACTCACAAAGATCCGCTGGCAGGCCGATTGCGGGTCGCATTCTTGCCAACCATAGGTCCTTACTTGTTGCCGATCGTGGTGCCCAAACTGCGCAAGGCACTCCCGCGACTCGATCTCATGCTCTACGAATACCAAACAGCACCCATGCTCGAAAAACTGCGAGCAGGGA
>JALRHE010000337.1 GCA_023253235.1 Steroidobacteraceae bacterium | reverse complement strand
GCGCGGCTCCCGACGCTGCCACCCCGACAGTCACAGCACCGGCAGCCGTTGCGACGCCCACCAGCGCTGCGGGCACGATCAGAGTGGTTACCGATGTTTTGAATGTCGAAGTGTCGTTGCGCGGCGGCGATCTAGTTCTCGCCGATCTCACGCAGTACCCACTCGTCAAAGGTGAAGATACGCGAGTCCGTTTGCTCAATACCAATCCTTCGCAGTTTTATCTGTTGCAGACAGGATTGACGGGAGCTGCGGGCGAAGCGCGACCGACCCACCTTGCCGATTTCGAAGCGACACAGACGGAATATCGATTGTCTGACGGTACTGACGAGTTGCGCGTACCACTCGTTTGGCGCGATGCCGAAAGTGGTGTCACCGTTACCAAGACGTATGTGTTCAAGCGCGGCCAATATCGCATCGATCTGCGTTACGACGTCGAAAATACGGGCGCGAACGCATGGCGCGCCGCGTCCTATGCACAAATTTTGCGTAACGATCCACCGGTCGAACGCTCCATGTTCTCGGTCGAGAGCTATGCCTTCCAGGGACCCGCTTTCTACGATGGCGTCAAATACGAAAAACTCGATCGTGAAGACGCTGAAGATCGTGCTCTATCGCGTGATATCCAAGGCGGCTGGATTGCCGGGATGCAACACCACTTCGTGACGGCGATCGTGCCAGCCGGCAGCTCCTCTTATCGCTACACGATCAAAACCGACGGCAATCAATATTTGCTTTCGACGACCGGACCCTCGGTTACCGTGGCGCCGGGCAGTGGTGCCACGTTCGAAGAAACGCTTTTCGTCGGTCCAAAGTTGCAGGCACAACTCGAGCAGACGGGCCCGCGTCTCGATCTCGTCGCCGATTACGGCATGCTGACTTTGCTCGCCAAGCCACTCTTTTGGCTGCTCGAACAGGCGCACAAGCTCACCACTAATTGGGGCTGGGCGATCATCATCGTCACCTTCCTGCTGAAGCTCGTGTTTTATCCGTTATCGGAATCTTCGGGTAAATCCATGGCAAAGATGCGCGTGCTCGGCCCGCGCATGAAGAACCTGCAGGAAACCTACAAGGATGATCGCGAGAAACTCGGTCGCGCCATGATGGATTTGTACAAGCGCGAGAAGATCAATCCTCTTGCGGGTTGTTTGCCGATCCTCATTCAAATGCCGGTGTTCTTCGCTTTCTATTGGGTGCTGCTCGAGAGCGTCGAAATGCGACAAGCGCCCTTTGCGTTCTGGATCCAGGATTTGTCGTCACGCGATCCGTTCTTCGTGCTGCCCGTCATCATGGCCGGCGCGATGTTCGTGCAGTACAAGCTGAACCCCACGCCGCCCGATCCGATCCAAGCGAAGGTGTTCATGATTTTGCCGTTCATCATGAGTGCGACCTTCGCCTTCTTCCCGGCAGGCCTCGTGCTGTATTGGGTTACCAACACCTTGTTGTCGATCGCACAGCAGTGGAACATCAACCGCCGTATCGAGGCGGAGGCCAAGAAAACTCGCGCGGGGTGAGCATTTCTCGCCGCGATACCATTTGCGCCATCGCCACGGCTTCAGGCCGCGGTGGCGTTGGCATCGTGCGGGTATCGGGCCCTGCGGCGAATGCGATTGCGAGCGGTGTTATCGACAGCGGCCCGCTGCGACCGCGACACGCAACGTTCGCGCCGTTTCGCGATGCGGCCGGTCTCACCATCGACGAAGGTATCGCGCTCTATTTTCCGGGGCCGCATAGCTATACCGGTGAGGATGTGCTCGAGCTTCAAGGCCATGGTGGTCCCGTGGTGCTCGAGATGCTGCTCTCGCGGATCATCGAGCTTGGTGCGCGCCGCGCGCGCGCCGGCGAATTCACCGAGCGTGCTTTTCTCAACGACAAAATCGATCTTGCCCAAGCCGAAGCCGTTGCCGATTTAATCGATGCGGGTTCGGTGGCCGCGGCTCGTGCTGCGTTGCGATCTTTGCAAGGCGAGTTCTCGCAGCAAGTGCACGGTCTCGTGGAAGCCTTGATCGAGTTACGTACTTGGGTCGAAGCCGCGATCGATTTTCCAGAAGAAGAAATCGATTTCCTTGCCGACACGGCACTCGTGAAAAGACTGGATGCATTGCAGCAGCGTTTCTCCGAGGTGACACGCTCGGCCAAGCAAGGCCGCCTGCTGCG
>JALRHE010000243.1 GCA_023253235.1 Steroidobacteraceae bacterium | reverse complement strand
TGGGTCTCGCGATATTCGGCGTATTCAGCGCGTAGCGCCCAAATTGTGGAACGAGATCGTCCGAGGTGAATTGTTTATTGGATGGGACAGCGGGAGTTGAGGCCGGAATCAGCTGTCCACCGTCGTTTTGCGCATCGGCATATGAAAACGATGCCGTGACGTCGAGATTCTCGATGCCGGTATAGCGTAGTTTGACTCGACCGGCATAGTTGCGTTCGAGGCCAGTTTCCTCGGCCTTGGTCGGGTGGACATTGCGGAACTGTCCGTCCTTGTTGGTATACAGACCCGACAGAGAGGCAGCCCAGCCGTCACCGATGGCGTTACCGACGCTGAAGCTCACTCTTTGTTGATCGTAGTTGCCGCCGCCCACGCTGAAGTTGCTCCAGCCATCGGCATCCGGTGCGCGCGACATGAATTTGATCGCGCCGGCCAGCGTATTACGACCGTAGAGCGTGCCTTGCGGTCCGCGCAACACTTCGACGCGATCGATGTCAGCCAGCGTAATGTTGTTGCCGTTGAGGCGCGCGATGTACACGTCATCGACGTAGATACCAAAGGGTGATTCTGCGACGACGAGAGAGGCATCTTGCTGCAGTGAACCGCGTAAAGACGGCGACAGATTGGTCGGCGTCGTGATGTTGTTGAACATCTTGAGGCTGGGCGCGTAGCGCGCAAGATCTTTCGCCTCAGTGACTTGTTTGTTCGCGAGCGCCTCGGCCGTGATTGCAGTCACGGGGACGGGCACTGTCTGCAAAGATGCTTCGCGGCGCTCTGCAGTCACCACGATTTCTTCGAGGGTTGAGGAGGAGTTGTCATTCTGGGCGACGGCGCTGATCGGAACCGCGACGAGCCCAAAGACCAAAGGCAGCACACGACGATTCGACATTGAATGGGTCCCTTCTAGTTTTGTTGATCCCGTTTACGCGATAGGCAGATTCCATCGGAAAATACCTATTGCGCTCCCGTAATCTAACAGAGGGCGCGCCCGATACAATGTTGCTTCGTTGCTACAGTGTGACGACAACCTTTCCTTGATTGCGACCGGCCAAGAGGTGCTCGGAAGCGTCGGCGACCTGTGTCAGACCTATGAAAGGGGTGGGATCGACCCAGGCTTGTAAGCGACCGCGGTAGTGCAGGTCGAGGATGCGATCGGCAGCTTCGGCGAAAAACTCCGGGAACGTTTGGTTTTGGAAGCCGCGAATCGAGGCTGATTTCCAATAGAGCTTCCGATACACCCGCGGGTGGGGGACGAACTCAACTTCCTTATCGAAGTCGGAGGTGTGGCCGCTGACGACCAACCGTCCCCGCATCGCCAGGTGATCGACGAAGGTATCGAAGATGGGACCGCCCACCGAGTCATAGGCCACATCCAGTCCTTTGGGATATTCGCTCGTCAAAACATCGGCCAGATTTTCTTGCCGATGGTTGACGACCCGATCCGCACCGAGTTGTCGCAGGGCTTGCGCTTTGGTGTCGTCGGAAGTGATGGCGATCACGTGGCAGCCGGCGAGTTTAGCGATCTGTACGACGAAGTGCCCAAGGCCGCCCGCAGCGGCCGATACGGCGACGACATCGCCCGAGCGGACTTCGCCAATGCGCTCCAGACCAACCATCGCCGAGATACCTGATGGGATCAGCGCGAGGATCTGCGGGCTCGCTTCGCGCACCTTGATAACCCGCGAAACATCAGCAACTTGATACTCTCGATACCCCGTTCCGAGCTTGGAGGTAGCGATGGCATCGCCTTCGACCAAGCCCGTTACACCTTCACCTATCGCGACGACATGCCCTACCGATTCGATTCCCATGTCGAAGGGAGGTTTGACGTCCACGTAGCGTACGGAATTGCGGCACAGGTTCTTGTCGAAGATGGCATTGCATCCGGCATAGCGATTACGAATGACCACCTGGCCACGGCCAGGCTCCTGCCATGTAGCAGTAGCGACCCCCGTTGAACTGCGAAAGTCCCCTGTCAGTTTTTGGATGACCAGTTTCGCGTAAGTCGCAGGGTGGCTCATGGCAACGAGATCTCGTGACGTTCAGGGGGCGGCAAGCGTAGATTCACCTGATCGATTCGTCCATGGGTGATCATCAACGTGCCAAGTTTGCTCATCACGGGTGCCTCACGGGGGCTCGGCCTTGAACTCGTAAGACAGTATCTGGCCGACGGCTGGGAAGTTCATGCTGGGATGCGTCAACCGAATGCGGTCAGTGACGACGTGCAGGCATTGCAGCGCAGCTATGGTGCTGCGCTGCAGTTGCAGCATGTCGATGTAGAGGATCACGAGTCGATCGAGCGTTTGGCAGTTCGCTTGGCAGATCGATCCATTGACGTGCTTATCAACTCTGCCGGCACGATGGGCAATGGCAGTTTCGCCGAGCAAGGTTTGCAGTTCGGCAAGTTCGGCAGTTCGGATTACCCAGACTGGGAGCGAGTGTTTCGTATTAACGTGTTAGGCCCGATGAAGATGGCTGAGGCGTTTGTCGAG
Organism: Steroidobacteraceae bacterium; assembly: GCA_023253235.1. GTDB lineage: Bacteria > Pseudomonadota > Gammaproteobacteria > Steroidobacterales > Steroidobacteraceae > UBA964. The sequence goes on along the minus strand of JALRHE010000243.1, from coordinate 1,747 downwards.
CACGTTGCGCGGTCATCGCAGAAAAAGATTGTCACACTGACCAGTATCTTGGGCTCGATCGAGAAGAACCGTATCGGCGGTCTCTATGCGTATCGCGCTAGTAAAGCTGCGGTCAATGCGATCATGCGCTCAATGGCGATCGATTTGGCGCGCAGCCATGGCATCAAAGCGACTGCGCTGCATCCGGGTTGGGTACGCACAGATATGGGTGGCCCTCATGCCGATATCGATGCGCCGACGAGTGCGCGCGGTATGAAAGAGCTCATCGCCCGTCTCGACGAGACGATGGTTGGTCGCTATTGGATGTATGACGGTAGCGAGTTGCCTTGGTGAAAAGGTATCGCGATCGACATCACCGATCGCGAAACATCGTCGCCATGGTTTTTCGCGACGGATCGTAGGCCGAATAGGTCTTGCCGATCGTTGTCGGATCACCGAGAGAATCCACGACGAGTCTGGCGAGATCCGCACGCGCGATGAAGCTGAAGGTCGCCGGATCATTTGCTAGGAACGCTTTGCCGCTCGGGACGCCGTCGGTCAAGCCACCGGGGCGAATGATGGTGTAATCGAGCCCACTTGCGCGCAGATAGTCTTCGGCACGAGTTTTCAACTCGATAACCTCGGCGAGGAAGCGGCGTGACGGAAGCGGCGCAGCTTCGATCGAATCGCCGGCACCGATGACAGTAACGAGCAGCATGCGTCTGATACCGGCTGACTTCGCGGCATCGATCACATGACGATTACCGATAAAATCGGGGCGCTGGGACTGTTCGCCTCGCGAAGTTCCCAGTGTAGAAATCACGGCGACGAACGGCTTGGCACGTATCGCAGACTCCACGGTATCTGCTTTGAGCGCATCTGCTACGACGGTGTCGACGCCGAGCGTTGCGAGTTCGGCCGTATTAGATGAGCTGCGCACGGCAACGGTCACCGCTTCTCCTCGTGCGCGCAATTCCTTAACGATGCCGAGCCCCGTTCCCCGATTGCCACCGAAAACCAGAATCGGTCCATTAACGGCCCGGTAGTTCTCGAATCGGTGAACGCCGGTAGGTTCGTGAGTCGAACCGCTCAACCAGAATACGTAAGCGACGATGGCAACGATTGCCAGAGCGATGAAGCTGCCTATCCATTTGAACAGTGCGACGATCCAGCGCATGACGTTAAACCCCCGACGTTACTGCCCAGCGCGCTAACACTTCGCGCTCTCGTTCCGGCGAAATACCGGCGCGAAGTTTTGATCTCTCCGCGTCCGGACGTGACAGGTGCCAGCGCAGCGTATCAGCCACTGTTTCGGATACAGATCGAATACGCATACCTGCGCTCACTGCGCGGGCAGAACTGACGGCAGCAAAGCCGGCGCTATCACCCTCTGAAGGCACCCATACTGGCATGTCAGACCAAGCCGATACTTTTTGATCGTCCAAAAAGCGCGCAGGAATCCAAACTGGATCAGCCTTCGTCAGGGCGATTTTCTTCGCGGCTTCCACCGATGCGTCGACGATGTCGCCGATGGAGTACCGGCCAGGAGGCGACAGTAGGTTGAACGTGCCGCTCAACTTTCTTTCAACCGATTCGATGGTGAACTCGGCTAAGTCACGTACATCGATGAACTGAACTGGATCGCGCGGGCTTCCGGGCGCCATGAACTTCCCACCGCGAGCTGCGCGAGCTGGCCAGTAGGTGAAGCGGTCGGTGTTGTCGTCAGGTCCCACGATCAGACCCGGGCGGATGATCAAAGAGCGTTGAT
>JALRHE010000237.1 GCA_023253235.1 Steroidobacteraceae bacterium | reverse complement strand
ACATGGCCATAAAGTGTTTCATCTGGCAGGGATTCCGCCAGAATGCGTCGTGCGTTTGCCAATTTGTCGAGATCGATACCGGTGTGCAAACCCATGGCTTCAAGCATGAATACGAGATCTTCGGTGACGATGTTGCCCGAAGCGCCGGGCGCAAACGGACAACCCCCGAGCCCACCCAACGAACTATCGAACGTGGTGATGCCGACCTCAAGACCGGCCATGACATTGGCGAGTCCGAGACCGCGCGTGTTGTGCAGATGCAGACCCGAGAGCGCATGCTCACCGACAGCCGCCCGGACGCGCTTGACCAAATCTTTGACCTGCGCGGGGTTCGCATAGCCCGTCGTGTCTGACAATCCAACCTCGTCGCACCCGGCCTTCATTAAGGCTTCTGCCAGCGCGACCACGCGCTCCGGCGGCACCACACCTTCGAGGGTGCAACCAAAAGCCGTCGAGAGCCCGCCTTCGAACTTCGGTCGTTGATCGAGCGGTAAGCTACGGATCAGCTCGGCGATCTGCCGCGACTCCTCGATCATCTGTGCGTGGGTGCGTCGAACGTTCTTCAGACTATGCGTCTCAGAGGTCGACAGCGGAATCGTGATTTTGTGCGCACCGGCCGCGATGGCCGCCTCAGCGCCTTTGAAATTCGGTACGAGCACCGCGACGGTCAAACCAGGAATCGTGCGAGCGAAGGCCACCACCTCCGCAGTATCGGCCAACTGTGGCAAGAGCTTCGCGGGCACGAAGCTACCAACTTCGATTTCGGTGACACCAGCCGCCGCTTCAGCAGCAATCCAGGCCTTCTTCGCCTCGAGCGGCATGATGTTCGAAATACTCTGCAGGCCATCGCGCGGGCCCACCTCGCTGATCAGAATCATGCTCTCGCTTTCTCCACCGTCGAATAAATCCAAGGACGTTGCAGTCGATCGCGCGCGACGAAGGCGTCGATGTCCGCGCGATGCTTCAACGTGAGATCGATACCATCGAGACCCTCGAGCAACATCTCGCGTGCCTCACTCTCCAGCTCAAATCGCTGGATGTTCGCCCCGGCGCGCACTTCGCAAGCCTCGAGATCCACCTCGAGCTGATGCACCGACGGGTCCGCCATCACGAACTCGGCTAACTTCGCCACCTCCTCCGCGGCGAGAGTCACGGGAACGATGCCATTTCGAACACAGTTACCGCGGAAGATCGGTGAGAACGACGGTGCAATGACGACTCGAATACCGTACTCGTGCAACGCCCAAACAGCGTGCTCACGACTGGACCCGCAACCGAAGTTCTCGCCGCCGAGCAGGATCTTCGTTCCGGCATATGCCGGCTGGTTGAGTACGAACTCGGGATTCGGCTCGCGACCGCCGATGGCGGTGTAGCGCCAGCCGGCGAATAAGCCATCTGCCAGGCCAGTCTTCGACACCGACTTCATCTCTCGCGAGGGAATGATCGCATCGGTATCGACGTTCGCCCGCAGGATCGGCGCTGCGACTGCGCGCAAAGAACGGAACGGATCCATTCAAACCACCTCACTGGTTAGGCGACGAAAATCGATCAAGTGCCCGGCGACCGCACTGGCAGCGACCGTCTCGGGACTTGCGAGATGCGTTCGCGTCTCGGGCCCCTGTCGACTTTCGAAATTACGGTTCGTAGAGGACACCACTCGCTCCTGCTTGCCGAAGCTTTCGCCACCGGCGAAGAAGCACATCGAGCAACCGGACTCGCGCCACTCGAAACCGGCGTCTCGAAACACTTGGTCTAGCCCTTCGGCTTCGGCCGCTCTTTTTACCGACATCGAACCCGGCACGCAGATCGCGCGCACCCCGGCAGCGACGCGCCGACCGCGTAAAATCGCCGCGGCACGCCGCAGGTCGCTCAAGCGGCTGTTGGTGCAGGAGCCGATGAAAGCCGCATCGATCTTTAGCGACTCGAGCGGGACGCCCGGCTGTAGATCCATGTATTGCAATGCGCGCGAATACGCCTCAGCGGTGGTACCACTCTCAGCCTGAGCTGGCACCGACGCTCGAATCGGCACCGCATGCTGCGGGCTCGTGCCCCAGGTGATCATCGGCGATAGATTCGACACATCGATGACGATTTCTTTGTCGAAAACAGCGCCCTCGTCGGTGCGTAGCGCTCGCCACGCCTCGACAGCCTGCTCCCATTCGGCACCAACGGGTGCGTGAGCTCGGCCACGCAGATACTCGAACGTCTTCTCGTCGGGCGCGATGAAGCCGGTCACCGCCGAGAATTCGGTCGCCATGTTGCACAGCGTCAGTCGCGCTTCGATTTCGAGCGCCTCGACGGCGGGTCCGGCGTACTCGACGGCATAGCCATTGCCGCCCACCGAGCCATGCGCTGCAATGAGTGCGAGCGTCATGTCCTTGGCGGTGACGCCCGCAGGCAGCGCTCCCTCGAAACGCACCCGCATCGTCTTCGGTCGCTTCACCCGCAGCGTGCCCGTCGCCAAGGCGTGCTCGGCCTCGGTCGAGCCGATACCCCACGCGAACGCACCCATCGCACCCTGTGTGCAGGTGTGGCTGTCAGGACAGACGACCGTTGCCCCCGGCAGCACGATGCCAAGCTCAGGGGAAATCACATGCACGATTCCCTGCAGCGGATCCCGTACATCGAAAAGGTGGATTCCCGCGGCCTGCGCTGCCTCACGGGTTTCGACGATGAAGGCCGTGCCACCCGGCATACGCGTCTCGTCTCCGCGACCTGTCGTGGTGTCGACGATGTGATCCATCGTGCAAAACACTCGCGATGGGTCGAGTACGGGGCGTCCGGTGTCCTTCAGGCTCTTGAGCGCCACCGAGCCGGTACGCTCGTGAAGAAAAATCCGATCGATCGCAAGCAGTGCGACTCCCTCGCCGAGCTCGCGCACGAGGTGGGAGGACCAAAGTTTGTCGAACAGGGTTCGAGGGGTTGCTGAGGCAGTCATGTCAACTTCGAATTATGCCCCGAGGAGCCGCCGTTGGGGTCTGGACAGCCCCCCTTTCCAGTCTCTCGTCACCCTCTGGCGGCCACTCCCTGACTGCACTACAGTTGGGTCATCCTAATCGCGTTCATTGAGGCGCTTGCAACATGCGACTGCTGCGTTCCGCTCCCCTTTTGGCCACCCTGCTTTGCCTATTCGCGGTCAGCGCCGCGCGCGCTGCGCTGCCCCCGGTCGAATCGTTTGGCACAACCCCCATCATCGACAATGTGACGCTCTCCCTCGATGGGCGCTTCATCGCATCCTCGTATGCGGGTGACAAAGTCGCGATCGTCATCCTTGATCGCAGCACCAAAAAACTGACCCAGCGGGTCGACTTCGACCAGAGCTTGAAGTTGCGCGGTATGAATTTCGTGAGCGATCACGTGCTCATCGCGCAGTTCTCGATCACGTACACGCAACGCGGCAACACCGAAGAAAAGGCCGAAATCGGCGCGGTCTTTGCGATCGACGTGCGCGATGGCTCGTCGCGCCAGTTGCTCGAGGCGAAAACCAACAGTCGCATCTATCCCTCGAGCGGCGGATTCCTCTCGCGCAAGGGCGCTGCGCCCGATGAAATCCTGATGAGCGCATTGCTGCTCGAAAACGCGGCGGCCGGTTCCTCGCCGGACGAAGCCTCCAACAGCGTTTTGAGTGTGAATCCGCTGACGGGCAAGTGGCGCGTCATCGAGAAAGGCAGCCGAACGACGAACGGTTGGTTGATTGACACCGAAGGTCGCATCGTCGGCCGAACCGAGTTCAACCGAAAAGAACAGCGTCGCACGATCCGCATCAAGGATGGCGACGACTACCGAATCATTTACGAACACACGGATCCGGACTTCAACACCATCGGTCTCGCCGCAGACGGACAGTCGGTGCTCGCCCTCGGCGCGCGTGGCGGTGATCGAGTGCGCTTGTGGAGCATTCCGTTCAGCGGTGGCGGCCCGCAGCCGCTCTATCAGGATCCGGAGCATGACGTCGAAGGTGTGGTGCGTGACATCTACGATCGCCGTTTGCTCGGCGTGAGCGTGGGCGGCTTGGAGCAGCGGGTTCACTGGCTCGACTCGGGCGCCGAAGCACGCGTGAAGTCACTCGAGGCGGCGCTTCCCGGTCGTCGCATCCAGATCGCCGGATACACCCGAGACGGCAAGACGGTCTTGGCCTTCGCGGGCAGCCGTAACCACCCCGGCGTCTACTACCTGATCGACTTCGCGACCAATCGCGCCGAGGTCGTGGGTCAGGAATACCCGCAGCTGGCCAAGGTCGCTCTTGGCAAGGTCAGCAACATCACCTACCCCGCCCGAGATGGCTACAAAGTCCCCGCGTATCTGACTCTGCCTGCTGGCAAGGACGCGTCGGCTAAAGATTTACCGCTCGTTGTGTTGCCACATGGCGGCCCGCGCGCGCGTGATTCGGGCGTCGGCTTCGATTGGTGGTCGCAGTTTGTGGCCTCGCGTGGCTACGCCGTGTTGCAACCGCAGTTCCGTGGCTCAACCGGCTTCGGTCAGAAACACGAGCTCGCCGGCTATCGCCAATGGGGCCAGCTGATGCAGCACGACGTCACCGAGGGCGTGAAGTATCTAGTCGAATCCGGCATGGTGAATCCAGAT
>JALRHE010000192.1 GCA_023253235.1 Steroidobacteraceae bacterium | reverse complement strand
GCGACCGGCGTTCGCATGCTGCTCGATTGCTACAAACAGGTCACCGGTACCGCCGGCGCTTACCAGGTTGATAACGCCGAGCGATTCGCCACTCTCAATGTGGGCGGCAGCACCACCACCACCGTCAGCTTCGTCGTCGAGCGGGCTTCTTGAGGAGAACATCCATGCGCAAGTACACCGATATCAGCACGCAAGATCCCATCGATCGCCCGACTTGGGTGGACGGCATCGACAATCCGTATTTGCATGGCCCCTATACGCCGGTGGTCTCTGAAGTCACGGCCATCGACCTGAAAGTCAACGCCGGCAAGGTGCCCGACGATTTGTACGGCGCCTATATGCGTCAAGGCCCCAACCCGATTTTTGAACCCAAAGGTCCGTACCACTGGTTCGACGGCGATGGCATGGTGCACGGCATGTATTTCCGCGACGGTCGCGCGAGTTACATCCGCAAGTGGACCCAGACGCGTGCGCTGCACGATGAAATCGAACACGGTCGAGTGGAGCTGTCGGGCATCATGGGTCCGTACGACATCTCGCGTGTCGCCGGTCGCGAGAACGCGGCCATGAATCCCGATTACTGCAAAGACACGGCCAACACGACCCTCAACCTGCACAACGGCAAGTTGCTGGCTGCTTGGTACAACTCGGGCCGCGTGCATGCACTCGATCCGCTAACGCTCGAAACGACCGGTGAGGAAACGTTCCAGGGCGGTCTCGATACCTCCATGAATGCGCACGGCAAGGTCGATGTGCGCACCAACGAATACATCAACTACGGCTATGCCGACTTTCAGCCGTGGCTCACCTACTACGTCATCGGCGCCGATGGTCGCGTGAAACACAAGGCGCGCATCGATCTGCCGGGGCCGCGTTTGCCGCACGACACCACGATTACGCCCAACTACACGATCCTGCACGACTTCCCGCTGTTCCATGATCCGGCGATCCTTCGCAAAACAGGGCATCGCGTCGTGCAGTTCCGTCGTGACATGCCGAGCCGCTTCGGCGTGATGCCTCGCTACGGCACGCAGGAACAGGTTCGCTGGTTCGAGTTCGAACCAGGCTATGTGTTGCACATGGTCAACGCCTGGGAAGAAGGCGACTGGATCATCATGGATGGTTGCTTCCAACCCGACCCCACGATCCGCCGCGACCCCTCCGAGGGCCCGCTGAGCTCGATGTTGGCCTACCTGCGCTACAAGGGACATCTGCGTCGTTGGCGCATGAACGTCAAAACCGGTGAGTGCAGCGAGGAACAGCTCGACGACTTGAACGTCGAGTTCTGTTTGCCCGATATGGATCTCTACGGCGTGAAGAGTCGTTACTCCTATCACCAGCTGATCCCGACCGATCTGCAAACGCTGGCATTCGAAGGGCTCGTGAAATACGACCACGAAAAAGGCACGCGCGAGATCTATCACTATCCTCGCGGTTGGTTCCCGAGCGAGACCACCTTCTCCAAGAGCACCCGCGGTGGCGATGAGGACCAGGGCTACTGCGTTACACTGGCGACCAACATCGCGGACTACCAGTCGGAAGCATGGATATTCGACGCCAAAATCTGCGATATCAAAGAGTGGCGCTTCGGGATCTTTATTGACCACGACGATTGTCTTCGATGTCTGCATACCCGCGCGATGTTGAATCGCACCTGAAATTCCGCAGGCTACATAGAGTTGTGGACTAACCGTCTTTCCAGTCTGCCCTACTTGATGTGAATGTGGATACCAACCAGCGTCAGTTGCAGCTCGTGATGCACCCACTGCTGCTCCG
>JALRHE010000172.1 GCA_023253235.1 Steroidobacteraceae bacterium | reverse complement strand
ACCCATTGCGTACCCGCCGATCGCCATTCCTTCGACGAGCGAGTGCGGATTGAAACGCAGGATGTCGCGATCGTGACAGGTACCCGGCTCGCTCTCGTCCGAGTTGCAGACCGCATATTTCTGGATCGGCGCGTTGCGCGGCATGAACGACCACTTGGTACCGGTCGGAAAGCCCGCGCCGCCGCGACCGCGAAGGCCGCTGGCCTTGACCGCCTCGATGACCTGCTCGCGCGTGATCTCACCCGCGAGAATTTTTTTCCAAGACGAATAACCGCCGATTTTGAGATAGCTCTCGAGCGTCCAGGGACGATCGAGCCCGAGCGGCTCGAACACCACTAGATTCATGCGATCGCGCCAAGTGTCGTGTGCACTCATTTCAAGTCATCCAGGATCTTGTCGACTTTTTCGGGCGTCAGAAATTCGTGGAATTCGTGATCGACCATCATCATGGGAGCGCCCGTGCAAGCAGCGAGACACTCTTCTTCCTTCTTCAGGAAGATGCGTTTGTCCGGTGTACTCTCACCGACTTTGATACCGAGTTTGCGCTCGCAGTGCGCGAGGATCTCCTCGCCGCCGTTGAGCCAGCAGCTGATGTTGGTGCAGACGCTCACGTGATGCCGGCCGCACTCGTGCGTCTCGAACATCGAGTAAAACGTCGCTACTTCGTAAACCTGGATCGACGGCAGTCGCAGATACTCCGCGACGGCATCCATCAGTGCCGGCGTCAAAAATCCTTGGTTCTGCTCCTGCGCGAAACGCAACGCCGAGAGCGTGGCCGAGCGCTGACGCCCCTCTGGAAAGCGAGCGATCCAACCGTCGATTTCATGGCGAGTGTGCTCACTCAACAACGAAACATTCGGACCATCGCCCGGTTCGAATACGCGACCGTCACTGGTCGTCACCTGATGGGGAGCGCTCATCGATCAATTTCTCCGAAGACGATGTCCTGCGTACCGATCACCGCAACGACGTCGGCCAGCATGTGACCTTTGACCATCTCCTCGAGCGACGCGAGGTGCGGAAAACCCGGCGCACGACATTTGAGGCGATAGGGTTTATTGGCGCCGTCCGATACGAGGTAGATGCCGAACTCCCCCTTCGGCGCTTCCACGGCGGCGTAGGTTTCGCCCTCGGGCACGCAGTAGCCCTCGGTCATCAACTTAAAGTGGTGGATGAGCGACTCCATGTCACCCTTCATGTTCTCGCGACGCGGCGGACGCACTTTGGCGTCGGCGACCATCACCGGACCCGGGTTCTTCTTCAACCACTCGACGCACTGCGCGATGATGCGATTGGACTGCCGCAACTCCTCGATGCGCACGAGGTAACGATCGTAGCAATCGCCGTTCACACCAACGGGAATGTCGAAATCGAGCTGGTCGTACACTTCGTACGGCTGTTGCTTGCGTAAGTCCCACGCGATACCCGAACCACGCAACATGGGACCCGAGAACCCAAGCTGCATAGCCCGCTCCGGCGACACCACGGCGATGTTGACCGTGCGTTGCTTCCAGATGCGATTGTCGGTGAGCAAAGTCTCGTATTCGTCGACCGCTTTCGGAAAACGCTTGGTGAAATCCTCGATGAATTCCAGCAAGCCGCCCGCCCGCGCTTCGTTGAGGCGATCGGCATCCTTCTGGGAGCGCCAGCGCGAAGCCTGATACTTCGGCATCTCGAGCGGCAGGTCGCGATGAACTCCGCCCGGACGATAGTACGTCGCGTGCATGCGCGTACCGGAGACAGCCTCGTAGCAGTCCATTAGGTCTTCGCGTTCCTTGAACGCGAGCAAGAACACGGTCATCGCGCCGATATCGAGGCCATGCGCACCGAGCCACATCAGGTGGTTCAGGATGCGCGTGATTTCGTCGAACATCGTTCGGATGTACTGCGCACGCAGCGGCGGCTTCACACCGAGCAGACGCTCGATGGCCATCACGTACGCGTGCTCGTTGCACATCATCGACACGTAATCGAGTCGATCCATGTAACCGATCGATTGATTGAAGGGCTTGGACTCGGCCAGCTTCTCGGTGGCGCGATGCAGCAAGCCGACATGCGGATCGGCCTTCTGCACGACTTCACCGTCGAGTTCGAGCACTAGGCGCAACACACCGTGCGCAGCCGGATGCTGCGGCCCGAAGTTCATCGTGTACGAACGAATCTCCGCCGGCGC
>JALRHE010000165.1 GCA_023253235.1 Steroidobacteraceae bacterium | reverse complement strand
GTGAAAGCGCTATCGACCTGCGCTGCGGAGATTTCTTTGACCTAACGCCGGACACACTAGGCCCGGTCGATGCCATTTTCGATCGCGCCTCCCTCGTTGCACTGCCGCCTGCGATGCGTCGCGACTACGTCGCGCACATTACGGCGATGTCAAAGTCGGGAACACAAACCCTGCTCGTGACCATGGAATACGATCAGAGCCAGATGAAGGGACCGCCCCACGCGGTGCTCGAGAGCGAAGTTCAGTCGCTCTATGGATCGCATCACGAGATCGAAACCCTCGAGCGTATCGAAGTGCTCGCGGACTATCCGCGCATGATCGAGCGCGGCGTCACGGCACTCGCCGAACGCGTCTACCGCCTGACGCGGCGCTGACGGTTCGACGAGGCTCGCGACGCCTCAACTTGGCGTCATCACTTCAAAGCTTCGGCGTCTCCAGACCGATGGCCGCCGAGATGAACGCCCACTGATCAGCAAAGTCGTCGATCTGCATCCATACCGGCTTGCCGGCGCCGTGACCAGCACGCGTCTCCACGCGCAGCAACACGGGCTTGCGGCAGGCCTGCGCACGCTGCAACTCGGCCGCGAACTTGTAGCTGTGCCACGGGACGACACGATCGTCCCGATCGGCTGTCGTGACGAGCGTGGCCGGATAACAGACTCCCGCTTTCACGTTGTGCACCGGCGAATAGGCGCGCAGCGCAGCGAACTCCTCTGCGTTCTCGGAGAGCCCGTAGTCGGAGGACCATTGCCGCGCATTCGCGCTCGCCGTGTGATAACGCAGCATGTCGAGAACACCGACCGCTGGCAGTGCAGCGGCAAACAAATCCGGTCGCTGCAGCAACGTGGCTCCGACCAACAACCCCCCGTTGCTGCGCCCAGAGATCGCAAGGTGCGCCGGCGAGGTGATCTTCTCGGCAATGAGATATTCCGCCGCTGCGATGAAATCATCGAAAACGTTCTGCTTGCGCGTTTTCGTGCCCGCTTCGTGCCAGACGTCGCCATACTCACCGCCGCCACGCAAATTAGCCTCGACGTAAGTGCCGCCCATTTCGAGCCACGCGATCACGGAAGGGCGAAACGCTGGCGTGATCGACACGTTGAAACCACCGTATCCATACAGCAACGTCGGCGCCTTGCCATCGCGCGGCGCACCCTTGCGCTGCGTGATGTACATCGGTACCCGGGTACCGTCCTTGCTGCGGTAGAACACCTGCCGAGTTTCATAGGGCGTGGTGTCGGCAGCGATCTTCGGTTCGCGGAACACCGAAGTCTTGAGCGTTTTCAGATCGAGGCGCATCACCTGCCCCGCGCTCAAATAATCGGCGTAGGCGAAAAAGGTTTCATCGTCTTTCGCATTACCCGCAAAGCCGGCGAGCGTGCCCATGCCTGGCACGTCCACTTCACCCTTGGCTTTGCCATCACGATCAAAAAGCTTGGCGACGCCGTGTGCATCTCGCACGTAGCGAACAATCAAATGACCACCGACATAACTCGCCTCGTCCATCGCGAGATCCGACTGCGGTACGAGCTCACGCCAGGCAGCGGGCGCGGGGTTGTTGATGTCGACTGCAATGATGCGACCGCGCGGCGCCGCATTGGTCGTCTGAACGAAGAGTGTGTCGCCCTCGTTACCGAGAATCGTGTAACGGGCATCCCAGGCACCAAAAATCGTCTTCGGCTTGGCGCCCGCGACGCGTTGGTCGATCGCCTCGATGCCGTTGGCGCGATAACCATCGAATAGCGACACGAACAGCCAGTTCCCATCATCGGACAACGACGCCGACGGCGCTCGCGTCGGATGATCGGTGACGCGATAGACGAGTTTGTCTTCGGCCTGGGTAGCACCGAGCCGATGGAAATACACCGATGGCTGACCTTGGTCGTCACCGCGAGCCGGATCATCTGCCCGCGCTGGATAACGGCTGTAGTAGACGCCGGAACCGTCGGCGGCCCAACTCAATTCCCAAAATTTCGTCTGACGTAGTTCATCGGGTAGATCGACGCCATCGGCGACGCGCCGAAACTTCCAGATCTCCCAATCCGTGCCGCCATCGGAGAGTGAATACGCAAGCAGTTTGCCATCGGGAGAGGGCTCAAAACGCGCGAGGGCAACCGTCGCGTCATCGCGCGTCGCATTCGGGTCGAACAGCACGCGCGGCGTAGCATCGAGTGTATCGGCGACGTACAACACGCTCTGATTCTGACGACCGTCGTTCCGCAGGAAAAAATAGTGGCTGCCTTTCTTGCGCGGCACGCCCACTCGCTCGTAATTCCAGAGCGCTTCGAGGCGCGAGCGGATCCACGGTCGCTGCGGTAAGGCCTCGAGCAGTGGCTCCGCAAAGGCGTTCTGCCGTTGTACGAAATCACGCGTGGCAGGCGACTCCGGGTTCTCCAACCAACGATACGGATCGGCGATACGCACACCATGGTAGGTGTCGATGACATCACCGCGTTCCACGACGGGGTAAGCGAGATCCTTAGCTAACGTGACATTGCCAGACATGAAGACGATCCCGAAAGTGGCCGCGAGGCCGATGAAGTGGCGATGCAGCATGTTCCTCTCTTAAACTGCGAGCCGGGGTTGCCGATGTTACTGGAGGCTGGTTGTTCATGCCCACCACTCGCGCTGGGCGCTCGCTTTGGGCGCTCCTGGCAGCATTGCTGCCGTTCAGCTCCGTCGCTGCAGAATCACTGACGATCGAGCGCATTTTCGCCGCGCCGGACCTCTCGGGTGCTTCGCTGCGCGGCGCGCGATTCTCGCCCGACGGCAAGCTCGTCACGTATCTGCAAGGCAAAGCCACCAACAAGGATCGTCTGGATATCTGGGCCTACGACACGATCCGTCGCGAAAATCGTTTGCTGGTCGATTCGGCCGCTCTCGTGCCCCAAGAGGCGGCGCTTTCGCCCGAAGAGGAAGCGCGTCGCGAACGAGCACGCACCTCCTCACTCTCAGGGATCGTCGAATACGATTTCTCTGCGGACTCGCGTCGTCTGCTGATTCCGCTCAATGGTGATCTCTATCTCTACGATCTCACCGTCGCTGCCGATCGCGCCGTGCGTCGCTTGACCGAGACGGCAGCCGCCGAAACCGATGCGCGTTTCTCACCGCGCGGGCGGTACGTGAGTTTCGTACGCGACCAGAACCTCTACGTCATCGATCTCGCCGCTGGCGAGGAACGCGCCATCACGCAAGGTGGCGCCGGCGTCATCTCGTTTGGCATGGCCGAGTTCATCGCACAGGAGGAGATGGATCGCAGCACGGGCTACTGGTGGTCTCCCGACGAAACGAAGATCGCCTATACGCGCGTCGATGAGTCACCCGTCGATGAAGTCGAACGTTTCGAAATTTATGCCGAGACGGTCAAGGTGATTCGTCAAAGATATCCAGCCGCTGGCAGAGCCAACGCCAAGGTGGATCTTTTCGTCGCAACCTTGACCACCCGTGGCGCCGAAGCGCGCGAGTTACCCGCAGCGGCAGCAGGCGATGGTTACCTCGCACGCGTCAACTGGTTGCCCGACTCGCGATCGCTTGCGGTGCAGCGCCAGGCGCGCGACCAGCAGTCTCTCGAACTGTTACGTATCGATATCGAAACGGGCGCCGCCCAGCGTCTGCTCGAAGAGCGCAGCCAGACTTGGGTCGATCTCTACGAAGAATTGACCTTCCTCAAGTCGCGACCGGCGTTCATCTGGGCATCGGCACGATCGGGATACAAGCATCTCTATCTCTATGACCTCGACGGTCGGTTGATCCGTCCGTTGACGTCGGGAAATTGGATGGTCGTTGGAGATGCTGGCGAGCGCGCCGTCGAAGCGGTCGACGAGAAGCGCGGTCTCGTCTATTTCACTGCCAATCGCGATACACCTCTCGAGCGACACCTCTACAGCGCGCCACTCGATGGCAGCAGCGACCCGATCGAGCTAGATAAGCGTGTTCGACGCTTGAGTACGACGGCGGGCTGGCACTCGAGCGTGCTCTCGAGCAACGGCCAACTTTGGCTCGATACCTACTCGAACCCCGACACGCCTCCCTCACTCACGCTACGACGTACCGACGGACGCGTGATCGATGTGTTGGTGTCGAACACGCTGGACGCGTCGCACCCCTACGCACCATTTCGTGCGGCACATCAGCGTACGGAATTCGGCACGCTGCAAGCGGATGATGGCCAGACACTGTATTACCAGCTGATCAAACCGATCGATTTCGATCCAGCCAAGCGCTATCCGGTGATCGTCGATGTGTATGGTGGTCCGGGCAATCAACGCGTGCGCAATGCCTGGGGCGGATTCCCGCGCGGTAACGAAGGCTTCTTCCGTCAATACCTCGCGCAGCAAGGCTACGTGGTGTTCACGCTCGACAACCGCGGCAGCGGCTTCCGCGGCACCGCCTTCGAGGGCGCACTGTACCGCCGCATGGGCAGCATCGAGATCGCGGATCAAGTTCGGGGCGTCGAGTTCCTGCGCAGGCTGCCCTACGTCGATGCACGACGCGTCGGCGTTTTCGGTTGGAGCTATGGTGGTTACATGGCGTTGATGGCGATGGTACGCGCGCCGGATTATTTCACCGCCGGCATCGCTGGAGCACCCGTCACCGACTGGCGACTCTATGACACGCACTACACGGAGCGCTTCATGAGTACGCCGTCGGACAACGCAGACGGCTACCGTGACGGCATGGTCATGACGCACGCCAAGCAGCTGCGCGGCTGCTTGCTGGTGATGCATGGCATGGCTGACGACAACGTGCTCTTCACGCATAGCACGGCACTCTTCAAGAGCTTGCAAGATCTGCGTAAACCCTTTGAGGTCATGCCCTATCCTG
>JALRHE010000313.1 GCA_023253235.1 Steroidobacteraceae bacterium | reverse complement strand
TGGCGGTCGTTTTGCGGCGTCTTGGTGCAGATTCGGCCGCCGTAGCGCACCGTTTTGGCACCGGCACATCGGGTGCTGCGTCATAAGAGGGCAGTAACGCCCGGAGAGAACGGTCATGGATCAGAAAATCGACGACATCGTCAGACGTCTACTCGGCTCACTGCCGACGTCTCTACAGGATTCCGCGCAGGGTCTTCGTCGGGACATCGAAGACAATTTCCGCGCTGTGCTGCAGGCCAATCTGACCAAGCTCGACTTGCTCTCGCGCGACGAATTCCTCGCCCAGGCGAAAGTGCTCGAACGAACTCGAGCCCAGCTCGAGGAGCTGGAGCGGCGCCTTGCAGCATTGGAGGCAAAGTCGTCTAACGCGCCGCGGGGATGACCCGACATGACGGTTGCCCGGGTGGCTTGCCGAGGGCAGGTGGGCTTGCAGTCACCACCGGTGCAAATCGAGGTCTATCTCGGTAACGGACTACCGTGTTTCCACATCGTCGGTTTGCTTTCGACCGAGGTTAAAGAGAGTCGGGAGCGAGTCAGAGCAGCGATCAGTACGACGGGTTTCGAATTGCCCGCGGGCCGTATCACCGTCAATCTCGCGCCGGCTGATCTGCCCAAAGATGGCGGTCGATTCGATCTGGCGATTGCCCTTGGCATCCTGTCCGCCTCCGGCCAGTTGCGGCCTATCCGCAGTCTCGAGCGCATTGAGTGTTTCGCTGAACTCGGTTTGTCAGGGGAGTTGCGCGCTGTTCGAGGTGTACTGCCCGCGGCGGCAGCTGCACAAGCCGCGGGCCATGACGTGATCATCGCGCGCGACAATGCACCCGAACTGCGCCACCTCGCGGGAGCGCAGGTCGCGATAGCCGGCACATTGCAGGAGGTGTGCGACTACCTCGAAGGTCGTCGAGTGCTGCCCTCGGTGCTAGACCGAGTGCTGCCCCGCGATGAGTCGTCTGTTGCACCACCGATAGCTGCGTTAGCGGATGTTCGCGGGCAATCATTGGGCAAGCGGGCCCTCGAGGTTGCAGCAGCTGGAGAGCATAGTTTGCTGCTGATGGGTCCGCCGGGCTGTGGCAAGAGCATGCTCGCAGCGCGTCTTCCGGGTTTGCTGCCGCCACTGTCACCCGAAGAAGAGCTCGAGGTTGCGATGATCGCCTCGATTACCGGTAGGCGTTTACTCGTGAGTTCGCAGGGACTCGTATCTCGTCCGTTTCGCTCGCCACATCATGGTGCATCGGCGAGTGCGATCATCGGGGGTGGTGCCGCTGCCCGTGCCGGTGAAATCACCCTCGCGCATCGCGGCGTACTTTTTCTCGATGAGTTACCAGAGTTCGATCGGCGTGTCCTCGAGGCGCTACGCGAGCCGCTCGAGACCGGCCATGTGTCCATTGTTCGCGCCGAAGCCGCGGCTGACTATCCGGCGAGATTCCAGTTGGTTGCAGCGATGAATCCCTGTCCGTGTGGGCAACGCGGTTCACGTCAGGATCGTTGCCGCTGCTCCGAGTCGCAGATCGAGCGCTATGCGGCAAGACTATCCGGTCCGCTGTTGGATCGAATCGACCTGCGTATTGCGCTCGAGGCGGTCAGTGATGCCGACCTAAATGATGATACCCGCGCGCTACGCGAGGCCGACGAAACGGCGATTCGATTCCGAATCCGCTGCGCACGCCAGCAACAGCAAGAGCGGCAGGCTTGTTCGAACGCACGACTCGAGGGCGCACAGCTGGCCGCCTTTGCCGAGCCTGACGCGGCGGGTCGTCGATTGCTAGCAGCAATGCGTAGCAAGCTGGGGCTCAGCATGCGTGGTTACGACCGCACGTTACGCATTGCACGAACATTGGCTGATCTCGATCAAAAAAAATGCCTCGGCGAGGATCATCTCGCCGAGGCATTTCAGTTGAGACGATCTTTGGGGGCTTGAGCGCTTACTGCGCGACCATGTGATCGACGGCGGCTTGAATCAGCTCGTCCGACAGATCCGTGCGGCCACCCTTGGCAGGCATGACACCTGCTTTACCCGTATAGCCTTCGATCGCGTGCTTATAGAGTGTCGCTTTACCCTGGGCGATGCGCGGCGCCCAAGCCGCTGCGTCACCGGTCTTCGGCGCGCCGGCAATACCGCCCGTGTGGCAAGCGCCGCACACTTGCGCGTAGACGCCAGGGCCATCCGTCAGCACCGCCATGGCCGTCGTCATGGCGCCTGCGCCCGGTACGATTGCAAGGGCTGAGTTGTCGGCGCCCGCGACGGCCACACGGCCCGACGTTAGGTTGCGCTCGACGTCAGCCACGTACTTGGGCTCGGTCAGTA
>JALRHE010000294.1 GCA_023253235.1 Steroidobacteraceae bacterium | reverse complement strand
TGGATGATTGAACGGGATTTATTGGCGGCGACGCGCGCATGACGAAAACGACAAAATGGTTTTTGGCTGCTGGTGTCATGATGGCGGTAGTCGCCGGCACCTTCGTGGCAATCGGTGGCCGAACGGGTCTGACGCTGCTCTGGATTCAATACGCGGTTCGCGAAGAGAGCGCGCCCTACCGCGAGGTCGAATGGCAGCGCGGCCCATCGTCGGCCTCGGCTTTAGCGGCAGTGCGCCCACCTAACATCGTGCTCATCGTCGCCGATGACCTTGGCTATAACGACGTCTCGCTCAACGGGGGCCTCGTAGGCGGGCGCCTCAAAACGCCTAATATCGATCGGATCGCCAACGAGGGCGTCAATCTCGCGACAGCCTATTCGGGTAGCCCCACGTGTGCGCCATCGCGGGCAGCCATCATGACGGGTCGGTATCCCACGCGATATGGCTACGAGTTCACACCGACCGCCAAGAACTTCATGAAAGTGGTGACGCAACTGCGTCAATCTGAATCACAGCTTCACCATTCGATTTATTTCCCAGAACGTGAGCAGGGGCAGCCACCGCTCGAATCGTTGGGATTGCCGACCAACGAGATCACACTGGCGCGTGTGTTGCGTAGTGCCGGCTATCACACTGCCCACGTCGGCAAATGGCATCTTGGCGATGCGCCACAGTTTCGACCCACGGCGCACGGCTTCAACGAGTCGCTCTCGTTGCCCTACGGCGCTGCCATGTTCCTGCCCGAAGATGATCCTAACGTCGTCAATGCCGCCTCGAAGATCGACCCACTCGATCGCTTCATCTGGGCGGCACATCCGTGGGGAGTTCGCTTCAATGATGGCGAGCTTTTCAAGCCGAACAAATACCTAACCGACTACTTCACTGACCAAGCGCTGACGATCATCGACCGCAACCGACATCGTCCGTTCTTTCTCTATCTTGCTTACAACGCACCGCATACTCCGCTGCAAGCGACTCGCGAAGACTACGAAGCGCTGGCGGATATAGAAGATCACTCCGTGCGCGTTTATGCCGCGATGATTCGATCCCTGGATCGAAACATTGGGCGCGTTCTAGAGGCGCTCGATCAAGCGGGTCTAACCAACGATACGCTGGTCATTTTCACCAGCGACAATGGCGGCACTCACACCATCGGCATCAAAGGTATCAATGCGCCCTTCCGCGGCTGGAAGGCAACGCACTTCGAAGGCGGCATCCGCGTACCAATGTATATGCGCTGGCCCAAAGGTCTACCGACAGGGCGCTTCGATGCTCCGGCAAGTCATCTCGATATCTTTTCGACGGCTGCGGCTGCCGCTGACACGGCCGTTCCGTCGGATCGCATCATCGATGGAGTCAATCTGCTCCCGTATCTACGTGGTGAGATCGCAGATCGTCCTCATCAATCCCTGTACTGGCGAACCGATCGCTATTTGGTCATGCGTGATGGCGACTGGAAGTTGCAGATCACCGATCGCCCCAACAAAGTGTGGCTGAATAATCTGGCGACGGATCCCACCGAGCAAATCAATCTAGCTGCCGAAGAGCCGACCAAGGTTGCCGCCATGCGTACGGCGCTCGACGCATTCGATCGCTCACAAGTTCCCCCGATGTGGCGATCTCTAGGCGCTGGCTACATTCCGATCGATAAGACACTCGCTGACCCGCAAGAGCCCGGGGACGAGTACGTCTACTTCTCCAACTAAGATGATCGACAGTCGACGCGCTTGGCTCGTGTGGCTGACGGCGCTCGTCGCGCTCGGATCCAGCGCGCGCGCCGATGTGACTGCCACGGCGCAACGCCCGAACTTTGTCGTGATCGTTGCGGACGACTGGGGTTATACCGACGTCGGCGCCTTTGGAGGGGAGATCTCGACCCCGCATCTCGATTCGCTAGCTGCAAACGGCGTGCGGTTCGCCAACTTCCACACATCCGCCGAATGTTCGCCAACGCGCGCCATGCTGCTGACGGGTGTCGATTCGCACCGCACCGGTATCGGCGCCATGCGTGAATCAGTGCCGCATCAACATTATGGCAAGCCGGGATATCTCACCGTCCTCTCGCGGGATGTGGTGACCTTCGCATCTCGACTCCAAGAGGCGGGATATCGAAACTACGCCGTCGGCAAGTGGCATGTTGGTAAAGAGCCGCACAATCTACCCCCTGCTCGCGGCTTCGATCGTTCGCTCGTTCAGGGCGATAGCGGATCCGACAATTGGGATACGCAACAACGCTATCTCGGTCTCACGGATAAGGTGTACTGGTTCGAGGACGGCCGTGAAGCAATCATGCCGAAGCGGTTTTACTCCTCCGAGTTCTACGTCGATCGCGCACTGCGGTATCTGCAACAAGATGCGAACTCGGACAAGCCGTTCTTGTTGTATCTCGCCTTCCAGGCTAATCACATCCCACTGCAGGCACCCAAGGAATTCGTCGAGCGGTATGCAGGGCGATATGACGGCGGCTGGCATCAACTTCGACAAGAACGTCGCGATCGGGCTGCAGCGCTCGGCTTGATCCCGGCGAACACACCGATGGTCGAGATGGCGACCACCGAAAACTGGGATCGACTGGATGCTCGTCGACGCGCATATGAATCGCGTCGCATGGAAGTGTATGCGGGCATGGCGGAAGCCATGGATCATCACATCGGCCGACTGATCGATCATCTCAAAAAGACAGGGCAGTTCGAGAATACCGTTTTCGTGTTCTTGTCTGACAACGGCGCAGAGGCTTCCGATCCGCTCACGATCAGATCGGGCCGTATGTGGCTGCGTTGGCAATACACCTGGGAGCGATCGCGCCTTGGCGAACCTGGTACCTATGCTGTCATCGGCCCAAGTTGGGCAAGTGCGGCTGCCTCTCCCCTCGCTTACTACAAGTTTCATGCAGGTGAAGGCGGCTTGCGAGTCCCGATGATCATCGCAGGCAAGAGCGTCACGGCGCCGGGTGCGATTCATCACTCGTTCACCCATGTCAAAGACATCGCACCGACGCTGTTGGAGCTCGCGGGCGTGACGGCAACGAACACCTTCGCAGGGCGCACCGTCGAGTCGATCACGGGTCGCAGCCTTCTACCGGTGTTGCAGGACCCATCGCGTCGTCACCGCGAGGTCGGCGAGACGGTGGGTTACGAGCTCGCAGGGCACGGTGCGCTTTTTCGTGGTGATCTGAAACTGCTGCGGATACCGCCGCCGAGCGGCGACGGGCGATGGCGTTTATATGACATCACCAAAGACCCCGGCGAGACACAAGACCTCAGCCTCGAACGTCCCACCGACTATGCCGACATGATTGCGGCCTATGCTCGTTATGAGCAGGAAAATGGCGTGCTTCCCCTGCCGGCAGGTTACGAGCCCCGCAAGCAAGTCTCCATCAATGCATTTCTTTTCGTTTATCTTCCCTATATGAAATGGATAGTCGGCTTAGTGGTACTCGTTCTCGCGTTCTGGTGGGTGCTCGTAAGACGCAGACGAAACAAGTCATGAAGACGATCGTCATCACCGGCGCGTCGTCGGGTATCGGTCGGGCACTAGCACTCGAGTTCGCCAAGCGCGGTTATCGCCTAGGGCTACTCGGCCGACGCACCGATGCTCTGGCATCCTTGCAACAAGAAGCCGTCGCTTGCGGCGCAGCAGCTGTAATGACGGGTCAACTCGATGTCGATGCGGCGAGCTCGGTTGCCCATCAGCTACAGAGTTTTTTCCAAACCTTGGGTTCGGTCGACATCTTTGTCGCCAACGCCGGTATCAATGCCTTCACCCATGTCGGCAAAGATGAACTGCCGGCCGAGATGCGCATCATCCAAACCAACGTGATTGGCGCAATCGCCTCGATCGACGCAGCCGCAGCACACTTCGCCCAGCAAAAAAGCGGGCATATCGTCGGTGTTTCATCCCTAGCCTCGATGATCGCCGTACCGAAGCAAGCCGCTTACTGCGCAAGCAAAGCCGCCATCTCGATGTACTTGCGGTCAGCACGTATCGAATTGGCACGTCACAACATCTGCGTCACCGACATCCAACCGGGGTTCGTCGTGACGGATATCATGCCCGATATCGGCAAGTATCCTTTTGCAATTCCCGCGACCAAAGCAGCGTTCGAGATGGCCGAGGCAATCGAGAAGGGTCGCGAAGAGGCTATCGTTCCCGCATTTCCTTGGCGACTCTTCAAGCCATTCTTTCGTCACATCCCGAACTTTTTCTGGAAGCGCTTATGAGCACACGTTATCGGATGTACGGATGGCACTTGTCTTACTTTGCCGGCAAGGTGCGCTCTTACCTGAAGTACAAGCGAGTTCCGTTCGACGATGTCGATGTGAATCTCTTCGTGTTGATGTGGCTTGGTAAGCGAAAAACCGGGGTGGTTGCCATGCCCCTGCTACAAACGCCCGACGATATTTGGATGCAGGATTCGAGCGAAACCTGGCAGTTCATCGAGGCGCGATTCAAAGATCGTCCCATCTTGCCGACATCGCCTCGACAGCGCTTCGTATCGCTTTGGCTCGAAGCGTGGGGGGACGAGTGGTGGATCCCCGTTGCCATGCAGACTCGTTGGCGTCACAGCGAAAACTATCCACTGTTCGAGCATGATGCCGGCAACGCCTTGTTGCCCGGCTGGCCGGGCTTTTTGCAACGCCGTGCCGTCGCTCGCATCGCTCGGCGTTTGCGCGGCTATCTGCCGGCCGTCGGCGTGCGACCCGAGCAAGACGAACTGCTCATGGCTTGGACACGCCGCATGCTTGCCTTGCTAGAAGCTCATTTCACCGAGCATGCATTCTTGCTCGGCGGCAAACCAAGTCTTGCAGACTTTTCATTGATGGGCACGATGTATGGCCATCTTGGTCGTGACCCGTGGCCGGCGCGAGAACTGATCGCACCAAATCCGCATTTGCGAAATTGGATCGATCGAATGGCTGACTTACCGAACTCTCTCGATGAGACGCGCGACAATGCGTGGCTTGCCGACGACGAACTCCCAGCAACGCTGATGCCGATCCTTCGAGCTACATTCGACGAATTCGGAGCGCAAGTTGTCGGCATTGCCTCGCAAGTCAAAGCACTCGCTGCTCACTGGCCGACGGATAAGCGCCTACCGCGTATCCTGGAGGATGTCGCCATCCCACTGCAGGAGGGCACTTTCCGACGCGCCGCGATGCCTTACACGCTTTGGATGACGCAATGCGCCATCGACGCTATCACGTCGCTGCCGGAAGAGTCGGCAATCGAGCTGCGTCGTTGGCTGAAAGACGCCGGTGGCGGAGCCTTGCTATCGCTCGATGCGCCCAGACTCGAGCGCGATGGACTACAAGCGCGGTTCAGCTCGGCAACACGTAATCGCGGAACTGCTCACGCAACTTGATCTTCTGCATCTTGCCGGTCGCGCCGAGCGGAATGGCATCGACGAATACGACATCGTCCGGAACTTGCCACTTCGCAACTTTGCCGCGATAGAACTCGAGCAGTGCCTCTGCTGTCACCTCGGCACCAGGTTTACGCACCACGACGAGTAATGGCCGCTCATCCCATTTGGGATGGGGTACGCCGATGCAAGCGGCCATGGCTACAGCCGGGTGTCCCATCGCAATGTTTTCGATATCGATTGAACTGATCCACTCACCACCGGACTTGATCACATCCTTGCTGCGATCGGTGATCTGCATGAATCCGTCTGGATCGATACTCGCGACATCACCCGTCGGAAACCAACCGTCTATCAACGGATCACCGCCAGCATCCTTGAAATAACGCGAAACGATCCACGGCCCGCGTACGAGCAAATCACCGGTCGACTTGCCGTCCCACGGTAACTCTCGACCAGCATCGTCGACGATCTTCATCTCAACGCCAAAGATGGCTCTGCCCTGTTTTTCCATAAGGGCGAGCTGATCGATCTCGGGGGCGACCAAATGCTTGCCCTTGAGCGTACTCAGAGTGCCGAGCGGCGACATCTCTGTCATGCCCCAAGCGTGCAATACGATCACACCCAACGCGCGGAAGCGCTCGATCATGGCGCGGGGGCACGCCGAACCGCCGATGACCGTTCGCCGCATCGTCGCGAAGCCGCCTTGAACCGAGTCGACATGATTCAGTAATCCAAGCCATACCGTCGGTACACCCGCGGCCATGGTGACACCCTCGGTCTCGATCAAGTGGTGCAGCGATTTACCGTCTAGCGCAGCACCGGGGAAGACCAGCTTCACGCCAACCATCGCCGCCACATAGGGAATACCCCAGGCGTTGACATGGAACATCGGCACAACAGGCAGCACCGAATCTCTCGACGAGAGGTTCATCGCATCGGGCATTGCACCGGCATATGCATGCAGCACGGTCGAGCGATGCGAATACAACACGCCTTTGGGATTGCCGGTGGTACCACTCGTGTAGCAGAGCGCAGCAGCAGTGCGCTCATCGAACTCGGGCCAGGCGTATTCCGTGGTTTCGCCGGCGATCCAGGACTCGTAATCGACCAAGCCCGGGATCGAGGTCGTTGCAGGTAGCCGGTCTGCATCCGCCATCAGAACCCACTGCTTCACCGAAGGACACTGCGCCGCGACGGCTTCTATGATCGGCAGGAAGGTAAGATCGAAACAAAGGACGGAGTCTTGTGCGTCGTTGATGATCCAAACGACTTGCTCGGGAGCGAGACGCGGATTGATCGTGTGTAACACCCGCGCGCTGCCGCTGACTCCAAAATACAGCTCGAAGTGTCGGTAGCCATTCCAAGCGAGCGTCCCGACCCGCGATCCGGAGGGCAGCTCGAGACGATCGAGCGCATTAGCAACTTGCCGCGATCGCGCAGCGGCGTCTCGATAGGTGTAGCGATGCAGATCGCCCTCGACTCGTCTCGAGACGATTTCGGCATCCGAATGATTCCTCGCGGCAAACTCGATTAACCGCGATATCAGCAGCGGTTGTTCCTGCATCGCTCCGAACATGACCCCCTCCTGTCGATCGGATGTACTAGCGGCCGAACTCGCAATAACTCTCTCGCTCAACGAGATCGAACGCAAACAAAAACTTCGCCATGCCCGTCAACACCGCCATGGTGACGCCAAGCTCCAAAATCTGCTGGTTATCGAAATGACGCGTGAGATCCGCATGTAACTCGGAGGACACCACTCCGTCCGACTTGCCGAGCGACATCTCTTCGGCCAAACGGATGACCGCTCGCTCTGCATCACTCCAACACGGAGCCTCGATGTCGTCGATCGCCGCAACTTGAGCCTCCGTGAGTCCCGCCGCCATCGCATCGAGCCGATTCCCCTTATTGCAGAAGGCGCAGCCATGCAATGTCGAGAGGCGATAACGCGCGAGCTCCTTCATGGCGACCGGAACACGGCCGCCGTGAAACAAGCGCTGGTAAAAATCACCATACCAAGCAAACACATCAGGAGCGTGACCCATCACATCGATGAAGGTCGCATCACCTCGGACAGCCAACGCCCGATCGTGCGCTGGCTGCATGAATGGCGGCAGATCATCTCGCGACAATGGCGGAATGAAGGGCTTAGGCGTGTTCATTGGAGGCTCGGACATCGACGATAATGGTAGCGCATGAGCGATCACCCTAACTGCTGGACCTGCCGATACTTCCGCGTCACGTGGGACCCGGGGATGCCCTATGGCTGCGATGCCATCGGCTTCAAGAGCCGGATCGTGCCGCACCTCGAAGTGCTGCGGACCAGCGGTTCACCCTGCCGAGCGTATGCGCGCAAAAGCGAGCCACTCGGACCGAGCGACCCTCGAAGCGGCTGACTAGCGACGGACCAACTCGACCACTTCGGACGCGCTCAGGGTGCTCGCACGCTGACGGATCGCCGGCAGATATTCCTGTTGTAAATTTTTAGCCGGTCCGAGCATTTCCTGAAATGTTCTCTTGAGCAGCTCGGTACTCATCACTCGCCCACCGGCGTAGTAGCGCTTGGCCACTTGCCCCAAGGCATAGGTCGTCGCGAATGAAAATGCCATGCCCGTGGCAGCCCCGGTAAGACCTCCCAGCATTTTTCCAGCCGCCTTGCCGACGAGACCGCCGATCAATTTTCGACCTATCTGCTCGACATACTGCGAAGTGAGACCGACACCGACGGTGGCAATGAACTCTTTGATATGACCCTGATCCATCTCGACACCATGGGCTCTACCGATCTTGTAAACCATTCGAACCTGTAGCGGGATGATGGCCATCGAAGCCCACGACTGCGGCAGTAACTCGAGTGCTCCGTTCAAAATTGAATAATTGAGAATGCTCTTGTCGAGCTCGGCATCACGGGTCGATGCCGCAGCGAAAGCGGGTGTTGCAGCGGGCACGGCCACCGCTGCCGCGGCGATGGTGTCAGCCTGCGAGGCGCTCGCGATCGCGGGGTCGTCGCCCGCGAGACGGAGTGCCTCACGCAACGACGCTAGAAAGTCCTGCTCTGCCTGACTTTGAACACCATCCGCATCGCACACGCATACGGCCATCTCATAAGCGAGTTGCCGATGCTCCAGCTCGCGCAAGCCGGCGATGGCTTGTTGCAAGGTGACGCGCTTCAACAGAACGTCTTGGTAGACCCCTGCGAGGGCCGCACCACCCGCCTGACCGGCCAGAGATTCGGCCACGTCACGAATAGCGGCTCGCTCGTTCTCGGATTTTTGACCATCCACGAGCGCCGCATGAATCATGATGTTCAGAATGGCGCGTTGTGTCGATGTATCCATGATTCCCTCATGCAATTTCCCTGTTGAACAAGCCGGCTTGCGCCTGCTCGCGGATGATGGCGACAGCCGGATGCTTGATGCGACGCTCCGTCGAGAGTACGTAGAAACGCGCTTTCAAACCTTCGATTTTTCCGATCAGTTGGACGCCGTAAGCGTGGACGATTTCCCGCTCGATGGCGAGAGGCGCCGCAAACACACCAACCCCTTGCTGTGCAAAGGTCTTGACCAGTGCACTGTCGTCAAGTTCCGCTGCGATCGAAGGACGTATCTGCTGCGCTTCGAACCAGCCCTCCAAAGAGCGCCGATTCGCGCTTTTTTCGGTCGGTAACAGCATCGGTGCCCCATCGACACTCTGCGGAAAACCCCGCCTCAGCTTTCGTGCGAGCGCCGCCACACCGAACAAGCCGAGTTCCGACTCGCCGAGCAAGTGGCTGTAAGCTTTGATCCCACTGTCAGGCGGTAATGCGTTGGTCGACAGCACGAGGTCCAGCCGGTGCGCTGCCAAATCGGCGAGCAAACCCGCAAGTGGCGCCTCGTGACAAACCAACTGAAACGGCGGACTGGCACGGAGCAGCGGCTCGAGAATCCGCCAGGTCAGCAGCTTGGGCACGGCATCCGCGATCCCGATCGCGACAGGCGGCCTCCCGACCGTGCGAGCCCCCCGCAGGACACTCGCAAGCTCGAGACCGCGGGAGAAAATCTCCTCGGAATAGGCGTATGCGATACGCCCAAGCTCGGTCGGCACGAGGCGTCGCCCCTGCTTCTCGAACAAAGCGCCCTGCAGTTGAGCCTCAAGCAACTTCAGCTGTCCGCTGATGGTTTGCGGAGTGAGATTGAGCGAGCGCGCAGCGGCCGCTACGCCACCCTCACGCACGACCGTCCAGAAGTACAACAAATGGGTGTAGTTGAGATGTTTCATATATCGATTTTCTCGAATTATTAATACCGAATAATCGATTTTTCAGCAATAAAAATCAGCCGTAAGATGCCACGCATGCACCATCCACTGCCTTGGCATCGCATCGCCCATCACGACATGCTGGTCGAGACCACGCATGACGAGCGTGCGCGCCTCGACACCATCGCGCACCTGAACGTCTTTGCTGCGCAGCGCCTCGCCCCCACCGTCAAAACCGCATTCGAACGCAAGGGCGTGACCCCGAGCGATCGGCACGAAGTGAGGCAGGCCATGGAGCGGGATCCGGCATTCCGCGCGTGGAGTCTCGTTCGGCGCAACACGATGGAGATGCGCCAGAAAACGGGGCGTGACATCGTCGGGCGCCAGCGGGAATCGCTTCGCGAAAAGGCGGACCGCCTCAACGCAGCCAAGGGCTCACAGCAGAGCAGACTGCATCTCGATCCAAGTCTCGATGTGCCGCGCTACGTCTCGGGCGTTGATCAGCACCTGATGCAAGGTGGTTATACCGCTGAATGGCTTGATCGCGATGTGTCGAATGCTGCCAACTACGATGCCGGCATGTTTGCCACCGTCGGCGGCAGCGCAGGCCCTCACAACGATGCTGCGGGCCGCGCGTTGTGCGAATGGTTGCGGCGCGAGTTCCCCGCCTTCGTGCCCTCGCGCATCGTGGATTTGGGGTGCGGGCTAGGCCACAACACGCTACCACTGCGTCAAATCTTCCCGACCGCAGAGATCATCGCTGTCGATGTGGCAGCGCCCATGCTGCGCTATGGTCATGCGCGCGCACGCGCTCTGGGCGTCGACGATATCGAGTTCCGTCAGGAAGATGCCACTCGCACCTCTTTGAGTTCGCACAGTGTCGATCTCGTTTTCAGCACCATGGTGCTGCACGAGACCTCTCACGAAGCGCTACCGAGACTGCTGCAGGAATCACATCGATTGCTGCGCGGCGGCGGACTTTGCATCCATTTGGAGCAGCCGCCTTATCGGGGACTCAACCCCTTCGAGCAATTCATGCGTGACTGGGACGGCCGATACAACAACGAACCGTTCTGGAGCGCACTGCACGAGAGTGATCTGCGACAGATGATGACGAAAGTGGGGTTCCGCGAAGACCTAGTCTTCGAAACACGCTGCGTCGCGCCATCTTGGCAGTCATCAAGACCCACAGAGGAAGATTTCGGACGCGCGCCTGCGTGGTATGCCGTTGGGGCATGGCAGGCCGTAGAAGGATCAACGGCCGAGGGATAGCAAGGATTATGTACTCCCACCTCCCGCACAAAGCTGACCCCAATCCGCCGCAGCCAACCACACTGCGCGGGCGCCGTCCGGAATTCACCGACGATCCGATGTTGGATCGGCTCTATGCCATCACTCTCGCACTGGTCACAGAGTTATCGGTCACCCGGGCACGGGTCGACACGCTCGAGCGACTTCTCGAGCGCAAGGGATTGGTGGACTCGAGCGAAGTCGAGAACTTCACTCCCGATGAATCAGAAGCGGCGAAACGCGGCGATATCCAGCAGCAATATCTCGATCGTATCTTTCGAGTCTTGACCGAGTGATCGTCGAGGGCTTGTAGCCTCTCTCATTCCTGCAGCTTGCGAATTTCTTCGATGTTGGCGGGCGGCTTCAGCCAAAGAGGCGCCTCAGTCTCGAGATAGCGCCGCATCGTCTCTGGAAGATCCTCATAACGATCGACGCGCCACGAAAGCATGTGCATCACACCCTTGCCGAGACCTGCTGGCAGATCGCCAAAGCGCAGCCAACTGATCTGATTCGGATGCTTGAGGCTCGCCGAATTGGGCTGTCGGAAAAAGTCGTAGTGCTCGAAAGACTGCATGCGCTGCCCGGAGGGCAGCGGAAAGTCCAGAAACAGCGGCGCAGAAAATGCAATGGTCTCGCCAATCATGCGCGCCGTCAGATCACGCCCCGGCCCGATACGCTGTTTTCGAGGCCCTGCACCCTGTTCGACCCAAGTCTCGAGTGATGAGTCTCTGAGTTCATAGGTGATGTATTGATAGGGATACGCGATCGGCGGCAACGGTTTACCTTGCCACTCTTTGAGAACGGCGCCAGTTTCGAGATCTCGATAGATGAACGTCTTGCGCGACAGTTGGTGTGCTTTGGTGGGCGTACTCAAACTCGCATCAAAACGAGCGACATCCACTCCCTCCATGCTCATCAGCGGCTCACCGTCCGGGAAGCGGTAGACAGTGCCGACTGCGTACCAGTAAACCGGCTCACCACGACCCACTCGCATGTCGACCCATTGACGAAAAGTTTCGGGTGAGAAGCCGTGCTCACGAGCGTGAGTGGGCGATATCAGCGCAGACGCGACTAATAGGATCGACAGAGCGCGTCTGAACATAGACTGGTTACCCATGGAAACCCCCTCTACATATCGAGTTTTTGTTTTACCGCGCCGCTATACCGGCACGCGACCGGGATCGTAACAGAAGAGACCTAGACCTTCGTCAACCGGAACCGAGTGATGAAAGTTGTCGTAGTCAGCAGCGTGGAATCGCGGCACCTGCAAGCTCGATCGCTCCACCACGAGTCGTGCGCGACCCACTCGCGCCGCTTCATACCGAGCGAGAGCTTGTGATAGATCCTCGCCCTCCTGGTAACAACGTCCGAGTACGACCGCATCTTCGATGGCCATGACGGCACCCTGACCAAGATAGGGTAGCAAGGGATGCGCGGCGTCACCGAGAACGGCGACTCGGCCACGTACCCAGCGCATCAACGGACTGCGGGCACACAACGCCCACTTGAAGAGTCGATCTTCCGGCATCGCATCGATGACCGACGTGACCCATGGATGCCAATCGGCAAACTCGGCGCGCAACTCCGCTACGCTCGCTGGAATGTTCCAACCCTCCTCTTCCCAGCCTGCTCGTTCAGCAAAGGCTACGAAGTTCAACAATCGCCCACCGCTGACCGGGTAACGATTGATCATGTGTCCTGGCCCGATGAAGATCTGCGAGGGCGGATCCATGACATCAAAGGGCAGTCGATCGATCGGAACGAGCCCGCGCCACGCGATGTAGCCGGTAAATCTCACTTCCTCAGCACCGAATAAAGTGGATCGCACTCGAGAACGCACGCCATCGGCACCGATCACGAATTCACTTCGTTCCGAACGCCCGCCCTCAAATTGCAGATCAACGCCATCGAGATCCTGCTCCAGATCGATGAAGCGACATCCTGAAACAATCGCATCAGCATCGTTGGCCAGCACCGCCCGCATCAAAACCCGATGCAGATCTGCACGATGGACGACGTAATAGCGCTCACCATAGGCTTCGGCGAGTCGATCGCCGCGAGTTGCCATACCGAGAATGCGTGCAGACTTGTAATGACGTATGACCTGATAGTCAGGCGCATAGGCAACGTCGCGAAATTCATCAAATACACCGAGCGCTTTGAGACCGAGCGCACCATTGGGACTGATCGAGAGTCCAGCCCCCACCTCACCGAGCTCGGGCGACTGCTCGTAGATCCGAACCTGCAGCCCTGCCCGCTGTAGCGCCAAGCCTGCCGCCAACCCGCCGATCCCCGCACCGATTATCGAAGCTTGCCTGCTCGCCATACCCGCTCTCCTTAGGTTGGTTGGCGGCCACATCCTGCGCGGGCCAGAGGGGTGGCCAAAATACGTAACTCCCGCAGGCGATTGCCCTATCCGGCAGGTGGAAGCGCAGGCCTCATAAGCATCGGTTATCACGACATACCGATCTGGTGTTGGAGGCTCGACACTCACTACCCGACCATTCGGACCATGATCTACGACAGCATTCTCGGCACGATCGGCAACACACCGATTGTTCGCATCAATCGCCTCGCCCCCTCCCACGTGACGATGTTCGTCAAGTGCGAGGCATTCAACCCCTTGCACTCAGTCAAGGATCGGCTGGCGATTGCGATCATTGAGGACGCCGAGCGGCGTGGCACGCTGCGACCAGGTCAAACAGTCGTCGAGGCGACCTCCGGCAACACCGGCATCGCACTCGCCATGGTCTGTGCCGCCAAAGGCTACCCATTCGTAGCCGTGATGGTCGAAACCTTCTCGATCGAGCGCAGGAAGATCATGCGTGCGCTTGGAGCCAAAGTGATTCTAACGCCCGCAGCCGAGCGCGGCAGCGGCATGGTCAGAAAAGCAGAAGAGCTTGCTCAAAAGCACGGCTGGTTTCTGGCACGGCAGTTCGAAAACGAAGCCAATCCCGCCTACCATCGCAACACCACCGGCCCTGAAATCCTGCGCGACTTCGCCGGCAAACGGCTCGATCACTTCGTATCGGGCTGGGGTACAGGCGGCACACTCACCGGCACTAGTCAGGTTTTGAAGCTCGCACGCCCCGAGGTGGAGATCGTGGCGACCGAACCAGAAGGTGCTGCGCTGCTGTCGGGTAAAACTTTTGCGCCGCACAAAATCCAAGGCTGGACACCAGACTTCGTTCCCAAAGTACTCGACCCCAAAGTCGTCGACCGAATCGTCACCGTGACCGACGATGAAGCCTTGAACACCGCTCGTGCATTGGCGAGACAGGAAGGTATCTTCTGCGGCATCTCTTGCGGCGGCACCTTCGCAGCAGCACTGAAAGTTGCTGAGCGAGCGCAGAAAGGCTCTGTGATTCTCGCCATGCTGCCAGACACAGGCGAGCGCTATCTCTCGACTGCGTTGTTTGCCGACCTGCCGGAAGGCAGTGACCCTGAACCCTGAGCATGATCCATTACGCACCGCTGCCCTCGCCTTATCGTTTTCACCGCGGTGGCGAGATCGTCGACGGCCAGATCGCTTATGAAACCTGGGGGACTCTGAATCAAAACAAGAGCAATTCAGTGCTCCTTTTCACTGGCCTTTCGCCCTCCGCACATGCCGCCTCCTCTCCAGCCGATCGGGATACGGGCTGGTGGGAGGA
>JALRHE010000149.1 GCA_023253235.1 Steroidobacteraceae bacterium | reverse complement strand
GGCAACGGCAAGATCATTCAAGAACTCGAGAGCGATTTCCGTGGGGCCGGCTGGAATGTGATCAAGGTCATCTGGGGTGGCTACTGGGATCCCCTCCTGGCAGTCGACCACGACGGCATCCTTAAGAAGGTCATGATGGATACGGTCGATGGCGAGTATCAGAACTACAAGGCCAACGACGGCGCCTACGTGCGCAAGCACTTCTTTGGGAAACATCCCAAACTGCTCGAGATGGTCTCCAAGATGTCCGATGACGACATCTGGCGCCTGAACCGTGGCGGTCACGATCCACGCAAGGTCTACGCCGCGTACGCCGCGGCAGCGACGCATCGCGGTCAACCTACGGTCATTCTCGCCAAGACCGTCAAAGGATTCGGGATGGGCAAGTCGGGCGAAGGCCAGATGGTTGCTCACCAGCAGAAGAAGCTCTCGGATGAGGATCTGCGCGGTTTCCGTGACCGATTCAACATCCCGGTGTCGGACGAAGAAGTGTCGCGTCTGCCGTTCCGCAGACCCGAAGAAGACGGTGAGGAACTGCGTTATCTACGCAGCAAGCGCAAGAGTCTTGGCGGCTATCTGCCGGCGCGTCGTCGTATGGGCAGTCCGCTGCCGGTGCCCTCGCTCGATCTCTTCAAGCCTCTGCTTGAGGGAAGCGAAGGACGCGAGATTTCAACCACCATGGCCTTCGTACGCATCCTGACGGCACTGCTCAAAGATAAAGGTATCGGTAAGCACATCGTGCCGATCGTGCCCGATGAGGCGCGTACCTTCGGTATGGAGGGTCTCTTCCGACAAGTCGGAATCTACTCGTCGATGGGGCAGCTCTACACGCCGCAAGATGCGGATCAGCTCATGTCTTATCGAGAGGATAAGAAAGGGCAGATCCTCGAAGAGGGCATCAACGAAGCCGGTGCCATGTGTTCGTGGATGGCCGCAGGCACCTCGTATGCCAACAACGCCATCAGCATGGTGCCGTTCTACATTTTCTACTCGATGTTCGGCTTCCAGCGCGTGGGCGATTTCATCTGGGCCGCAGGCGACATGCAGGCACGCGGATTTTTGCTTGGCGCCACCGCCGGTCGCACGACGCTCGCGGGCGAGGGCTTGCAGCACCAGGATGGTCACAGCCAGTTGCTCTCGACGATGGTGCCGAACTGCCGCTCGTACGATCCCACCTACGGCTATGAACTCGCGGTCATCATGCAAGATGGTCTGCGTCGCATGTATGCCGAAGGCGAGAACATCTTCTATTACATCACCGTGATGAACGAGAATTACGCTATGCCGGCGATGCCTGCCGGTGTGGAGCAGGGCATCCTCAAAGGGCTTTACCCGCTCTCGAAGCATGCGGCAGGTCAGAAGAGTGATCGAAAGGCGACGCTGCTCGGCGCGGGTACGATCCTGCGTGAGGTGATCGCCGCTGCTGAAATCCTCGCCAAAGATTACGACGTGCATTGCGAGGTGCTCTCGGCGCCGAGCTTCAGTGAGCTGCGTCGTGACGCACTCGACTGCGATCGATGGAATCTTCTGCATCCGACCGAGGCGGCCCGGGTACCGTACGTCGCAGAGGTGCTGCAGCACCGAAGCGGTCCCTTTGTCGCAGCCAGCGACTATGTGCGAAACGTGCCGGATCAGATCCGTCAATGGGTGCCGGGTCGCTACGTCGTGCTCGGTACCGACGGATACGGTCGATCGGACGGGCGCGAGGCGCTGCGTGCCCACTTCGAGGTCGATCGTCGATTCATCGTGCTCGCCACGTTGCGAGCCTTGGCTGACGAAGGCGTGGTGCCGCGTTCACTGCTCGCCGAGGCGATCAGTGCACTCGGTATCGACGTCAACAAGCCCAACCCGCTCAACAGCTGACGGAAGCAACCATGGCAAGCATTGAAGTGCGAGTTCCGGACCTCGGAACGTTCAAGGACGTCGCGGTCATCGAGTTGCTGGTCAAGCCAGGCGATCAAATCGAGCTCGATGCTTCGATTGCAACGCTCGAAACCGAAAAGGCCACCATGGATGTGCCCTCGACGGTCAGTGGCAAGGTGGTATCGCTGCACATCGCCCGCGGTGGCACGGTCAACGGTGGTGATCTGGTCGCCATTGTGGAAGGGGAGTTGCCGACTCAGGCTGCGGCACCCACGGTCGTTGCAGCGCCGCCAGCAGCAGCTGCACCCACAGCCCCCGCAGCGGCGGCGCCGGCTCCGGTGAGTGCCGCGCCAGCCGTGGTACCCGCTTCGGCGCCCATGGCGCAGGGCGTTGCGCTCGATGCGCCATCTTTCGGCACAGCGCACGCGGGTCCCTCGGTTCGCAAGCTGGCGCGCGAACTCGGTGTCGATCTCGCTCGTGTCGCAGGGTCGGGACCTAAGGGTCGTATCAGTCACGAGGACGTGAAGGCCTGGGTCAAGCGT
The DNA here is from genome assembly GCA_023253235.1 of Steroidobacteraceae bacterium. Taxonomy (GTDB): domain Bacteria; phylum Pseudomonadota; class Gammaproteobacteria; order Steroidobacterales; family Steroidobacteraceae; genus UBA964. The sequence goes on along the minus strand of JALRHE010000149.1, from coordinate 1,248 downwards.
GCGCTGCAAGGCGGGCTCGCACCCGCGGCACCGGCGCTACCGAAGGTGCCGGTGGTCGACTTTGCGGCCTTCGGGCCGATCGACGTGCAGCCACTGAGTCGAGTGCGCAAAATCTCCGGTCCGCGCTTGCATGCTTCGTGGGTCAATTTGCCCCATGTCACGCAATTCGACGAAGCAGATATCACCGAGCTCGAGGCTTTGCGGCAATCTTTGAAGGATCGCGCGGTAGCGGAGGGCGTCAAGCTGACGCCGCTGGCTTTCATCATCGCCGCTTGCGCGCGTGCGTTGGTGCAATTTCCGAACTTCGGTTCTTCGTTGGACGAATCTGGTCAGAACCTCGTTCACAAGAAGTATTGTCACCTCGGCTTCGCGGCCGATACACCGAACGGCTTGTTGGTGCCGGTAATCCGCGATGCCGATCGCAAAGATATCTTCGCGATCGCACGCGATTTGGCGCAGTTGTCCGAGAAGGCGCGTGCAGGCAAGTTGCCGGGTAGCGACATGCAAGGCGGTTGCTTCACCGTATCGAGCTTGGGCGGTATCGGTGGTACGGCGTTCACACCGATCATCAACGCGCCGGAAGTAGCGATTCTCGGTGTGTCTAAGTCGGTGATGAAGCCGGTGTGGCGCGATTCAAGCTTCGTGCCGCGACTGACGCTGCCATTGTCCTTGTCTTACGATCATCGGGTGATCGATGGCGCTGAGGGTGTTCGTTTCACGACTTGGCTCGCCGCTTGTCTCGCCAAGCCGGCCGAGCTGATCGGGCCGGCACGAGTCTGAGGTCGCCATGAGTATCAAAGAAATTACCGTTCCTGACCTCGGCAACTTTGCCGCGGTGCCGGTCATCGATGTGCTCGTCAAAGCGGGTGATGTGGTCGAGGTCGACTCGCCACTGTTGACGCTCGAGACCGACAAGGCCTCGATGGATGTGCCATCGCCGGTGGCCGGGACCGTCGAGGCGATTCTGGTCGCGCGGGGTGATAAGGTCTCGAAAGGCCACCTGATCGCTCGGATTCGAGCTGAGGTTGAAACGAGTCAACCGGCGGCTCCCGCTGCGAAGCCGGCTGCCATGGCGACTGCGCCAGCTGCCCCGATCGCGAGCGTCTCGGTTGCGTCAGCGCCGACCTCGGCGCCCGCTGCTCCGCAGGAACCGGCTCCGCCAGCCGATCGCCACTCGCCCCTGGTCGTGCTCGGCGCCGGCCCGGGTGGCTACACCGCCGCATTTCGAGCGGCGGATCTCGGCTTACG
>JALRHE010000099.1 GCA_023253235.1 Steroidobacteraceae bacterium | reverse complement strand
GGTGTTAGCTGCAAGCGGGTTCGATCCCAATCTCGTCACGCTGTGCCTCGACACCATCGAACAGCCGCTCGGGAAAGTGTTGGTGAAACATCCGCAGACGGCCATCGTCGATTTCACGGGCAGTGCCCGTTTTGGGTCCTGGGTCGAAGCGAATGCGTGGCCGGCGCTCTGTTATTCGGAGACCTCCGGCGTGAACACGGTCGTCATCGATTCGGTGGACGACCTCGATGCGGTCATCAAAAGTTTGGCCACGACGATGAGTTTGTTCTCGGCACAGATGTGCACGTCGCCACAAAACATCTACATACCGCGGAGCGGCATTCGTACCGCCACAGGTCGCGTCGATGCCACGGAGTTCGGCGAGCGACTGGCGACGGCGATGAAGTCGTTGGCCTCTGATGGCAAGCGAGCCGGCGCAATTCTGGCGGCGATCCAGTCACCGAGCACGTTGCACCTGATCGAGGAGCTGCATGATCGAGGCGCGAAGACGGGCCGCGTGCTACTCGAGTCGAGTGCTTACGCACACGCCGATTTTCCTCAGGCGCGCACCCGCACGCCGCTGCTTGTGGAGCTCGAGGCCGGTGCCGACGGTAGAGCGCTCTATGGTGAAGAACGTTTCGGACCGATCGGTTTCGTCATCCACTGCGATGATCGCGATGCCGCGCTCGCTCATGCCACGACGGATGCCAAGCAGGCCGGTGCGATCACGGCGTTCTTGTACTCGACCGACGAGGCGTACATCGAACGCGCCGAGCAAGCCTACTCAATGGCCGGTGCACAACTGACCATCAATCTGACCGGACCCATGCCGCTGAATTTCGCGGCCGCCTATAGCGATTACCACGTCACAGGCTTGAACCCTGCCGGCAACGCCACATTGACGGATCTCGCCTTTGTGACGTCCCGGTTCCGGATCACGCAGTCGCGACGTTTGGTCAAAGATTCTTGAGTGGTGCCGCCTGCGCAGGATCGAGATATTCGTCGAGACGGCTGATCAGCCCATCGCGCATCGTTACGACACAGCAGGCGAGCATGCGAAACGGCGATCCATCGGGCAGCGTGGCTTCGAGCACGTGTTGCTGAAACCAGCCGTCAGGCAGGATCTCGCGGCGTACGATTCGGTAATGACGCTGCGGCAATTTGCGCGACATCCATCCGAGCAGTTTCAGATTTTCGTCGACCGTCTGCGCGACATCGTCGAAGTTGTGCCAGATGAGTGCGTCGCTCGTGTAGAACGCACGCACCTCATTCGGATCGCCCCGTTCGAGCGCCGACAGAAAACGGTTGGAAAAGGCGCTGATATCTTCGCGATGACCCATGATCAAACCCCCTTTGATCAACGAAGTTGTCTTGCACAATTAGACTAATGGACGCGAGCGAACGACGCCACTTCTACGACTTTCTGGGCACCTGGCGGGCGTTCGCCGTGGCGGCCGTACCGTCGATGCTCGGTTCGGTCTGGGCGACCGGACGTCTGGGCGCATCGATGTCGCCGATCGATTTGGCCGAATGGGCGTTGCTGGTCGCGTTGCTCACCGTGGTCGGCAGTATCAGCCAGTTCGGAATCAAACCCGGCTATATGCAAGAGGTGAGCGATCGCGGCGGCGAACATCGTCATGCGGCGTTGCGCGCGGCGTTGTTGACGGTCGGTGCGAGTGGTGTCGCTGCGGGTGCCATCGTGGCGGGCTTGCTGTACGTCTTATCGACGTATGGGCACTGGCACAACGTCGCCGTTCTACCATGGCTACCGTTGTATGGCTTGCTCGCCAATCTCGGCATGATGTTCCACACGGACCTGCGCATTCTGGGTGGTGCGCGGGTGCTGGCGATCATCGCGATCGTCACATTTCCGCTGTTCGTCGCCTTGCTGGAGTTCATGTTGTGGCTCGGCAGCGATCCGCTCGCGGCGTTCTTCGCGACGCACTGTGCCGTCTCGCTGTTGGTGGCCGCGCTATTAGCCGCGCGCAGCGGTG
>JALRHE010000059.1 GCA_023253235.1 Steroidobacteraceae bacterium | reverse complement strand
ATACCTACCGAGTTGGTATCAGCCCGCCGTCGTTCGACAAGCAATTCGTGCGCGATTATCTCGAGACGCTCGATTGGGACAAACGCGCACCGGCACCGAAGCTGCCCGCTGCCATCATCGAAAAAACGAGCGAGAAATATCGGGAGGCGTTGCGCAGGCTCACTCGCCCGCAACCGTAAATTCGCCGACCCAAATCGATCCGACCCGCACGCCACCACGCGCGTCGACATCGCTACCGATCGCCTGCAGACCTGCGAACAGATGCTTGAGGTTGCCTGCGATGGTCACCTCGTGCACCGGATAGGCGATCTCGCCGCCTTCGATCCAGAAGCCGGTGGCACCGCGCGAATAATCGCCCGTGACACCGTTGACGCCTTGACCCATGAGTTCGGTGACGAGCAAACCTCGACCCATGCGACGCAGCAGCGTCGCTTGATCAGGTCGATCGACACTCGCATCGACCATCAAGTTGTGTAGACCACCGGCGTGACCGGTGCTGACGAGGCCGAGCTTGCGCGCGCTGTAGCTACCGAGCAGATAACCATCGACGACGCCATCGCGTACGAGTTCGCGATCGACCGTACGCACGCCCTCGCTATCAAAGTTGCTGCTGGCAACACCCTTCAGCAGGTGCGGTCGCTCGTGCATCTGCACCCACTCGGGGAAGACTCGCTCACCGGCGGCGCCGAGTAGAAAACTCGCCTTGCGATACTGGGCTGAACCGCGGATCGCACCGATGAAATGACCGATAAAACCGCGCGCGACTTCCGGGGCAAAAATGACCTGCGCAGGTCCCGTTGGCAAACGACGCGCACCGAGCCGTGCGATCGCACGCTCACCGGCACGACGACCGACGAGCTCTGCAGCCTCCAGATCGCGCGGATCGCGCGCTGAGGTGTACCAATAGTCGCGCTGCATGTCCTCGCCTGCCTGCGCGAGCAGCACGCAGCTCAGCGAGTGACTGGTACCGCAATCACCGGCCAGGAATCCGTGCGTGTTGCCATAGACGCGCACACCGCGCTGACTACTGACCGAAGCGCCTTCGGAGTTGCTCAAACGCGTATCGACTGCGCGACCGGCCGCTTCGCACTCGCGTGCGAGCTCGACGGCCGCATCGGCGGACAACTCCCAGGGGAAATCGAGTTGCAGATCACGAAACTGCGTCTGCAGCAAAGCCGGATCGGCCAGTCCCGCACATTCGTCTTCGGCCGTATGCCGTGCGATCGCGCAGGCCTTCGCCACCATGTCCTCGACCGACTGGGCCGACAAATCACCCGTGCTCGCCGAACCCTTGCGATGACCGAAATACACCGTGATGCCGAGCGCGCGGTCGCGTTGGTATTCGACCGTCTCCACTTCGCCAAGGCGCACGGAGACGGAAAGCCCCTGTTGCAGACTCGCATCGGCCTCGGCTTGGGTAGCGCCGGCTCGGCGGGCGGAATCGAGGGCTCTCGAGACCACGTCTTTGAGCTCAGGGATACGCGATGCATCGACTTGCTGTGACATGAGGCAGAATTGTAGCCATGTCACGCTTCACCAGATACACATCGCCCGATCTGCAGCCCCACGAACGGCAAGCGGAGGAGCAGGACCTCGATGAGCGTCCGAGTAAAAGCTCGCGCAAGCGGGCAGCCCATGCCGCGCAAGCCCTCGGCGAGCGATTGATCCAGCTGAAGGAATCGGAATGGGCGAAGTTGCCCCTGCCCGAAACACTGCTCGATGCCCTGCGTACCGCCAAGCGCATCAAGGCACGCGGTGGTTTAGCACGGCAAAAACAGTACATCGGTAAACTGATGCGTGACCTCGACATCGTGGCCATCGAGGCGGCCTTAGAGGATCTAGGCTAGAATGCCGCGATGAAGCCTCTTGTCGGCGTCGTCATGGGTTCGCGCTCGGATTGGGAAACGATGCGCGCTGCTACCTCGATCCTCGAGCAGCTCGGCGTGCCGCACGAAGTGCGCGTCGTTTCAGCGCATCGCACACCCGACCTGCTGTTCGAATACGCCGCCACCGCTGAAACTCGTGGACTCCACGTCATCATTGCAGGCGCGGGCGGCGCGGCTCACTTGCCGGGCATGATCGCCTCCAAGACCACCCTGCCCGTACTCGGTGTGCCCGTGCAGTCGAAGGCGTTGAATGGTCTCGATTCACTGTTATCGATCGTGCAGATGCCGGCGGGCGTGCCCGTCGCCACCTTCGCCATCGGCAATGCCGGAGCGACCAACGCCGCTCTCACGGCGACGGCCATCCTCGCGCGGCACGACGCGACGCTCGATGCCGCCTTGAAGGCGTATCGCGCACAGCAAACCGCGGCCGTGCTCGAGCATCCCGACCCGCGTTCATGACGATCGGCATCGTCGGCGGCGGTCAGCTCGGTCGGATGCTGGCGCTGGCGGGTTATCCACTCGGCCTCGACTTCCTCTTTCTCGATCGCAGCGACGACACCCCTGGCGGTCAGGTGGCACCGTCGCTCGTGGGCGAATTCACCGACCGACGTCTGCTGCGAACACTCGCCGCACGCAGCGAGATCATCACGTTCGATTGGGAGAACATCTCGGTCGAGAGTCTGCGCGCCCTCGGGCGTAGCGCAAAAATCGCCCCGCCGCTGGCCGCTCTAGCGGTCTCGCAAGATCGCATCGCCGAGAAGCGTTTGTTCGAGAAGCTCTCGATACCAACCACGCGCTACGCCGCGGTCGACTCGCGCGCTGGTCTCGAACGTGCACTACGCGAGGTCGGCCTGCCAGGCGTTTTGAAAACCCGTCGCTTGGGTTACGACGGCAAAGGTCAGGCCGTCGTGCACGATCGAGACGCGGCCTTCGCTGCGTTCGAGCGCTTGCAGGGCGCTGGTTTGATCTACGAAGAATTCGTGCCCTTCGATTTCGAAGTGTCGATCATCGGCGCACGCAGTGCGCACGGCGAGATCGCCATCTATCCACTCAATCGCAACCGTCATCGCGATGGCATCCTGCGTCTGACTCGCGCGCCCTGGGATGCACCTAGCCTGCAAAGAAAAGCCGCGACGTACCTGCGACGCATCCTCGAGCATTTTCGCTACGTTGGCGTGCTCAACGTCGAGTTCTTCGTTCGCGGCGGTCGGCTTTACGCCAATGAAACCGCGCCTCGCGTGCATAACTCGGGACACTGGACGATCGAAGGCGCAGCGACGAGTCAGTTCGAGAACCATCTGCGCGCGATCCTGGGTTTGCCGCTAGGCGCAACTACCGCCCGGGCACACGTGGCGATGATCAACCTGATCGGAACGATGCCGACGCGAGATGCGGTGCTCGGTATGCCCGAGGCCCACTGGCACGACTACGGCAAGGAACCGCGCTCGGGACGCAAGCTCGGACATGTCACCTTGCTTGCCGCAACACCCAAGAAGCGGGATAGCCTCGCCAGAGAACTGCTGCGCAGCATCGATCCGGCAACGGCCCAAAAACTTTGACGGAACTGGGGCCGGGACGAGCGATCAGCCCGTGCCGCCGACCGTGAGCCCATCGATACGCAAGGTCGGCTGACCGACACCGACCGGCACACTCTGCCCTTCCTTGCCGCAGGTGCCGACACCGTCGTCGAGCTTCAAGTCGTTACCGACCATCGCGACTCGCGTCAGCACGTCAGGACCGTTGCCGATGAGGGTCGCACCCTTGATCGGCGCGCCGATGCGACCCTTCTCGATGAGATAGGCCTCACTCGCGGAAAACACGAACTTGCCCGAGGTGATATCCACCTGGCCGCCACCGAAGTTAACGGCATAGATACCCTTATCGACGGAGGCCAAGATCTCACCCG
>JALRHE010000018.1 GCA_023253235.1 Steroidobacteraceae bacterium | reverse complement strand
GAGATTGAGCGCCGAGGCCTTCAATTCTTTGGCTGTCGGGGTGAGGAGGTACTTGCCATCCTGATAACCGACGCGAACGGCACCGATCGGACCATTGAACGGGACGCCCGCCAGCGCGAGCGCGGCCGAGGCACCGATCATCGCCGGGATATCGGCATCGATTTCCGGATCGAGAGAGACCACGGTCGCCACAACCTGAACTTCGTTGTAGAAGCCGTCCGGGAAGAGCGGACGGATCGGGCGATCGATAAGGCGCGAGGTCAACGTTTCCTTTTCGGTCGGACGACCCTCACGCTTGAAGAAGCCGCCCGGGATTCGGCCGGCAGCGTAGGTCTTCTCCTGATAGTTGACCGTCAGCGGGAAGAAGTCGCGACCCGGAGCCGCTTGCTTGGCCGCGACCGCGGTGCACAGCACGACGGTGTCGCCGAGCGATGCCACGACGGCTGCAGAGGCCTGACGAGCCATCTCGCCCGTCTCGAGCTTCAGAGTGTGGGAACCATACTGGAAAGATTTTTTGAACACGGTCACGGAGTAACCCTCGCGAAATAAAGGACAGAAGCAAAAAGGCCGCGCTCATGGGGCGCGGCCTTCGCTGCGGACTGCTTAACGGCGTAGTCCGAGGCGCTCGACGATTTCCTGATACTTGGCCGGTTTGCTGGCCTTCAGGTAATCGAGCAGCTTGCGACGCTGATTGACGAGCTTCACGAGGCCGCGACGCGAGGAATGGTCACCCGCATGCGAGGCGAAATGCTGGCCGAGACCGCTGATGCGCTCCGACAGCAAGGCAATCTGTACTTCAGGCGATCCGGTATCCGAGGGACCGCGGCGGAACTCCGTCATCACTCCGCTCTTTTTCTCTTGGCTCAGAGGCATTATGAAAAATCCTTTGAATCTTGATAGTTACGACTCAGTTTAAGGGGGCGCATTCTACTCATGCGACCCCTGCCTCACAAGTCGTTTGGCAGCGATCCGCCCCACCCCCGCCACGCGGCCGAGGCCGAGAAACCGCGCCGAGGCGTCCTCGAGCCTCAAGATCTGATCCATCGGGAACGCCAATCCGGGTACGACGACCTCCTGGCCTTGGCCGATCCGCCGCGCACCGGCTTCGTCCAGCCGAACAAGCGGCAGGTGGGCAACCGCCTCGGAGAGGCCGACCAGCGTCAGTGGTACCCCCTGGCGAGCGCACTCCTCGACGGTCGCGAGATCGACCATCTGTGCCGGCTCGAACGGCGCCACGCGCTCACGCCGTAGCAAACTCACATGCCCCACCGTACCGAGTTGACGGGCGATATCCTCCGCCAGAACCCGGACATAGGTGCCCTTGCCGCAGGTCACCCGACAATCGAGCGTGTGCGGCTCAGGCTGAGCGACGAGCTCAAGATGCTCGATCCGAATCGGTCGCGGCTGACGTTCAACAGTTTTGCCCGCGCGGGCGAGCCGATAAAGGGGTTGCCCGTCCTGCTTGATGGCCGAGTACATGGGCGGGACCTGCAGCGACTCGCCGAGGAAGGTCTTGAGCACGCGTTCGATTTGCGCAGCATCGAGTGTCGGAACTGGCCGCGTCTCGATGATCTCACCCTCGCGATCGCCCGTTGAGGTGGCAGCACCCAAGCTGACGGTGAACCGGTAGACCTTATCGCCCTCGAGGATCTCGCCAGCGAGTTTGGTGGCCTCCCCGAGACACAACGGCAACATGCCGCTCGCCAGCGGGTCGAGACTGCCGACGTGTCCGACTTTGTCGATTCGAAGCAAACGGCGCACGCGTTGCCCCGCCGCCGTCGAGGACATCCCGAGCGGCTTGTCGAGCAGCAACACGCCGTCGATCGACGCTGCAGTCAAGTGGGATCGTCTTTGTGCTGATCGTCGCGAACCGCGCGATCAATCAAGGAGGTGAGACGAATCGCCTCACCGATGCTCGAATCGAACACGAATTCGAGCCGCGGCGCGTGTCGCAGGCCGAGACGACGGCCCACCTCTCCACGCAGGAAACCTGCCGCACGCTCGAGACCGGCACCGACCTCGTCGGCAGGATGCCGATCACCGAACGGCACGAAGAAGACCTGCGCCACACTCGCATCGGGCGAGAGCTTCACCGCCGTCAACGTGACGATGCCGACTCGCGGGTCTTTGACCTCCCGCGAAATCAGCTCCGACAGGACGCGCTGAATCTCGGCGCCGATGCGTTGCTGTCGCGCTTTGCCAGCCATCGCGAGAAAAAAAGCGGGTCCCGCTGCGATCATTGGATCGCGCGGGCCACCTCAACGCGGGAGAAGCACTCGATCTGATCTCCGACACGCACGTCCTGATAGTTCTTCACGCCGATACCGCACTCGGTACCTGCGCGCACCTCGCCGACATCGTCCTTGAAACGACGCAGCGATTCGAGCGCGCCCTCGAAGATGACGACGTTGTCGCGCAGGACGCGAATCGGATTGTTGCGCTTGACCGAACCTTCTACGACGAGACAGCCGGCGACAACACCGAACTTGCTCGAGCGGAAAACATCGCGAACCTGCGCCGTGCCGACGATCTGTTCTTTGATCTCGGGTGCGAGCAAGCCACTCATGCGTTGCTTGATGTCGTCGATGGCTTCGTAAATGATCGAGAAGTAGCGAATGTCGACGCCGGTCTCTTTGACCGCCTCACGGGCCGCACCATCGGCGCGAACATTGAAGCCGAGCACCAGCGCCTTCGACGCTGCGGCGAGTTGGACATCCGACGCCGTGATCCCACCGACACCGCTCGCCACGACCTTGACCGTGACTTCGTCCGTCGAGAGCTTGGTGAGTGCATCGCGCAACGCTTCGGCACTGCCCTGCACGTCCGTCTTGATGACGACGCTGATGACGCCGGCCTTTTCTTCGGTCATCTGCGAGAACACGTCGCCAACGGCAGCAGCCTGCTTGGCGAGCTTGACGTCGCGGAACTTGCCCTGACGATAGAGCGCGACTTCGCGAGCCTTGCGCTCACTCTCGACCGCCAACATTTCATCGCCCGCATTCGGTGCGCCCGACAAACCGAGCACGAGCACCGGCATCGACGGAGTGGCCTCATCGACCGACTTGCCCTTCTCGTCGAACATCGCACGCACGCGACCAAATTCCTGCCCCGCGATGATCGGATCACCGGTACGCAAGGTGCCGCGCTTGACGAGCACGGTCGCCACCGCACCACGACCCTTCTCG
>JALRHE010000008.1 GCA_023253235.1 Steroidobacteraceae bacterium | reverse complement strand
TTCCCTACACGACGCTCTTCCGATCTGAACGTCACGCCAAGTTCATGCGCGGCGAACTCGAATCACCGGCCCACGGCAGTGGTGGTTGGTTCGTCTTCGTCGCGGGAGCCGGGGCTTGGGCCGCGGCCGGTTGGTTAGGTGCGGGTGCCGCTCGGGCTTGGGCGGCAGCCAGCGACACACGCTACGACCTGATCGTCATCGGTGCGGGCACGGCGGGCATTCCGGCGGCGATCTTCGCGGCGGCTCGCGGCGCCCGGGTGTTGATGCTCGATGCCGCAAACGACATCGGTGGCACGCTGCATCTGTCGACAGGGCAGATGAGTGCGGCGGGCACGAAACTGCAGGCGTCGCTCGGTATCGTCGATTCGGCGCAGGCGCATTTCGACGACGTGATGCGTATCAGCAAAGGTACCGCTGATCCTGAGCTCGTCCGTCTCGCCGTCGACAACGCCGCCACCACCTTTGATTGGTTGATGGATCACGGCTTCAAGCCGTTACCCGATCATCCGGTCTTGGGGCAGGGTCACGAGCCTTATTCTCAAAAGCGGTATTACTGGGGCGCTGAGGGCGGTCGCACGATCCTCGCCGTGCTGCGCCGTGAATTACAGCCTTGGGTCGATCAAGGACGCGTCGACGTGTCTTTGTCGACGCCGGTGACAGCGCTGCTGACGAACGACGCGGGCGACATCGAGGCGGTGCGTGTCAAATCGGGGTTGGCCGAAACGGTATTCCGTGGTCGGCATGTACTACTCGCGTGCGGTGGCTATGTCTCGAATCCGCAGTTGTTCGAGCGGCTCTCCGGTGTGCGCGACTACGGCGACAACGGCTATCCCTATTCGCAGGGGGCTGGCATCGAACTTGGCATGTCAGTCGGTGGCTTCGTTCGTGGCCGAGAGAATTATTTGAGCAACTTCGGCTCGATCCTGGCGGATGATCAATTCCCGGCCAAGATGTTTGCGCGTTTCGTCGTCATTCCGCAGCAGCGCCAGCCTTGGGAGATCTTCGTGAATGCGCGCGGCGAGCGATTCATCCGCGAAGACGAACCGAGCTTCGACAAGCGCGAGATGTCGCTGTTGTCTCAACCCGACCTGCGCTACTGGATCGTGTTCGACGAGGAGATTCTCGCCTCTGCGCCGCCGGGTGTCGGCGGATTTTCTCGCGAGGAAATCCGCGACGCGTTCGATGCTCACTCCTGGTTCATCAAGGCCGACACCTTGCCTGAACTCGCTGCGAAGGCGGGGATCGATACAGCCGGTTTGCTGCGCAGCGTCGAGGACTATAACCGCGGCGTCGCCCTGCGCCGTGATCGACTCGGGCGCACGCACTTGCCGAAACAGATCGTCAAGGCACCGTTCTACGCCATCCGTCACCAAGGCCACTCGACCACCTCGACGGTGGGGCTTGCCGTCAACGGCGCATTGAATGTCGTGCGCGCACGCGGCGAGCCGGTGCGTAACTTGTACGCTGCAGGCGAATTGCTCGGCGCGGGTCAGTTAATGGGTCAGTCTTTTGTCGGTGGCATGATGGTCACGCCGGCAATGACGTTCGGACGACTATTGGGTCAAAGATTGCTCATCGGCGGAGTGCGCACATGAGAACGAGATGGCGAGGTGTGATCCTCGCATTATTGTTGGGGCCCATCATGACGCAGGCAGCCACGGATCCTTCGCAGCAACGCACGGTACTCGGCTCGATCGGGCTCGACGGCGTGCGGGTCGAGCGCGGCTATGCGCCATCGCCGCTCGGACAGATTCATTACCAAGATGTCGGTGTGGCCAAAGACGGGCAGCCGATCTACGTGCTCTTCCATCAAGTACCGTGGTTTCACATCTACTACAGTCGCGCGCAAGCGGAACTGGCCAAGCGTGGTATTCGCTCCATCGCCTTCGATACGCCGGGATATGGCCTGTCAGCGAGACCGTCGCAACCGCCCTCGATCGCCGACTATGTGAGTGCCTTGCGAGCTGCGCTCGCGCATCTCAAGGTCGATCGCGCCGTCGTCGTCGG
>JALRHE010000275.1 GCA_023253235.1 Steroidobacteraceae bacterium | reverse complement strand
GCTTGATCGTGGGATCTGCTGCGCTCAAGAGATCTGGTTGCGCCAGATGTCTATCTGCCAAGATCGCCGTGAAGTGCTCCAGTGCGATGGTCGAGAGCAGCATGGCATAGGGGCCACGTGAGCGGGTGAAGCGGATCCGCTCACGGACGTGTTGCAGAATCTCGTCGACGGGATAGTGATTTCTATCGAGAAGACTGTTCAGAGCATGATGTTCGCGCGAGTGCATCGCTTCCTGGGCCAGGAACTGACGAACGTCATCAGAAAGCTTGCCTGAAACTTTGCTACGAAAGTGGCGTACAGCATCCATGAACAGTTTTTCGCCATCCGGAAAGGTCAGGGAGAGCGCATTCATGACTGCTGTGCCAACGGCGTCACCTCCAAGCCAATGTCGCTGCGTGACATGCCCGAGATCGAAATGGATATCTCGTGGCTCAATGTGGACGGATGTCTTCGTGTCTTCCTTCATACATCGGTTACCGGCGTCTCGCGCCTTAGTTCATATCGGCGGGCTTTGAGTCGCTATACTGACGCGGCTCGATCGCCTTCGTCGAGTGTTTTGCTGTGAGTTTCACGATCATGACCGACCAAGCGCCCTATGTCCCCCCGCGAGTCTGGAGTTGGAATCCCGGTAACGGCGGTAAGTTCGCGCACATCAATCGCCCGACAGCGGGTGCGCGGCAGGAGCAGGCGTTGCCGCGGGGCGCTCATCCGCTACAGCTGTATTCCTTGGCGACGCCGAACGGCGTCAAAGTGACGGTGATGCTGGAGGAATTGCTCGCGCAGGGCTGTCGTGGCGCCGAGTACGACGCCTGGTTGATCGACATTCAGAAAGGTGATCAGTTCGGTAGCGGCTTCGTATCGGTCAATCCCAACTCCAAGATTCCGGCCCTGCTCGATGTGAGCGGTATCGAGCCGATTCGGATTTTCGAATCCGGTGCGATCCTGCTGTATTTGGCGGAGAAGTTCGGGTGCTTCGTGCCGAGCCTCGAGCGGCCTGCGAGCCGTGCCGAGTGCTTGTCTTGGTTATTCTGGCAGATGAGTTCGGCGCCGTACTTGGGTGGTGGATTCGGTCATTTCTATGCGTACGCTCCCGAGAAATGGCAATACCCCATCGATCGTTACGCGATGGAGGTCAAGCGGCAGTTAGACGTGCTTGATCAACATCTGGCCGATCGTCGGTATCTTTGCGATGAGGCCTATACGATCGCCGATATCGCCATCTTTCCCTGGTACGGCGCGCTCGTGCTCGGTGAACTCTATGGTGCAGCAGAATTTCTGGACGTGGAGAGCTATCGACACGTAGTTCGTTGGGCCAATGAAATCATGTCACGACCTGCCGTGCAGCGTGGACGGCGCGTGAATCGTAGTTGGGGGCCCGAGGAGTTGCGGGTTCCCGAGCGGCACTCGGCCGCAGACATTACCTAGCTCACGGACCCGGATTTACCGTCACCGGAACTCCGTTCAGCGCGGCATTGCCACACAGTGCATCGAGGTATCGCTCGTCTGTGAGGTCGTTGGCGCTGACGCCAGGGTGTGCGCGCGCGATATCGAGACGAATCCCGTCGCGATCATGACCCCAGCCGTGCGGCAGACTGACGACGCCGGGTGCGATTTCGTCGCTGACTTCGAGCTCGACGCGAACTGATCCTGCGCGCGATGTGATCGTCACCAGGGAGCCGCTCTCGAGATGGCCCGCTGCGGCGTCGGTCGGATGCATCAAGAGGGTGCAGCGGTTCGGGCCTTTGACGAACCGCCGACTGTTGTGCAGCCAGGAGTTGTTGGTACGCAGATCGCGCCGGCCAATCAAGCGTAGCGTCACAGACGTCGTGTGTGTCTCACCGACCTCGTTTTCGAGCCGTTCCAGGTCGTTTCGTAACACGGGCGGAACTAGCGGGATGGTCTTGTCGCGGGTGAAGAGACGATTAGGCAGGCAGGGCTGTAACGGACCGAGATCGATGCCGTGAGGTGCTGCGGCCACCTTCGCCAACGTGAGACCCGCACCAAAGGGATTCCAGCCAGAACCGTACGGCCCAAAACGCAAGCCCAGTGCGATTGCGCGCCGGGGTGTCAGCCAGCGCGCTCGTAGCCTTTCTACCCATGGCCGCTGACGGGATCGATCAGCCGCCTCGATGTGTCTAACCAGCTGATCAAAGATGTTCCAGTCGTGCATTGCATCGACGCGGGGCCTCAAAAGCGCAGGTGAGTATTTCGTGGTGTTGCGAATGGCAAGCGTATGGAAGATGAGATCGTAATGATCTCGTTCAAGACCGAAGGTGGGCGGCAGAATGTAGTGGGCGTGTCGCGTGGTCTCGTTGATGTAAATGTCGACAGAAACCATGAAGTCGAGCTGTGCGAGCGCTTGGTCGAGTTGACGACCGTTCGGCGTGGAGAGAACGGGATTGCCCGCTGCCGTCACCAGGGCTTTGATTTGACCATCACCCGGGGTAAGAATTTCTTCGGCGAGCGCCGCCACAGGAAATTCACCGCCAAACTCCGGTAAGCCGCGTACTCTCGTTCGTCTGCGATCGTAGGATCCACGCTGCCCCATAGCGCTCGATAAACCGAGCGCATCGAATGCTGGGCGGGTGAACATGGCCCCGCCTGGCCGATCGAGATTGCCGGTGACGATGTTCAACGCCTGTATCAACCACTGACACAGCGCGCCGAACGCTTGCGTTGAGACACCCATGCGCCCGTAGCAGACGGCACTATCTGATTTCGCAAAGCGACGGGCGAGATCGCGTATATCTGCTGCAGCTATCTGCGTATGAGCGGCTGCACGTTCCGGTGTGAAAGCGGCCACCGTAGTTCGTAGCTCATCCAGTCCCGTCGTGAATGTCTCGAGACGGCCAAGCTTCTCCAGTCTCTCTGCAAAAATGACTTGCAGCATTGCCAGTAGCAGCCAAGCGTCGGTACCCGGCTTGATGAATAGATGCTGATCCGCAATCTCGGCTGTTTCGGTGCGTCGTGGATCGATCACGACGAGCTGCCCATTGCGACGCCGTAAATCTTTGAGGCGGCGAGCAATGTCTGGCGCGGTCATCAAGCTGCCGTTCGAGACGAGTGGATTGCCGCCGATCACCAGCAAGAATTGAGTTCGATCGATATCGGGGATCGGCAGTAGGAGCTGATGTCCGAACAGATGCAGCGCAGCAAAATGATGCGGCAGCTGATCGACGGACGTTGCCGAATAGCGATGGATGCTGCGTAGCGCCCGTGCGAGTGCCGCGCCACCGAGCAACGCACTGTAGCTGTGCACTTGTGGATTGCCGAAGTAAGTCGCCACGACGTTTTTGCCGTGCTCGCGTTGCAGCGTCGTCAGTCGGGTTGCGATATCGCGGAACGCCTCCTCCCAGCTGACGCGAACCCATCCATCGGCCGTGCGCTTAACCGGATGGTGCAGTCGATTGGGATCCTCGTGGACATCCTTGAGCCCAAGTGCCGTAGGGCAGATATGTCCGCGGCTGAAAGGATCTTGTTCATCGCCCTTGATCGAGACGATCTGCCCATCGCGGGTTTCGACGACCACGCCGCACATGGCCTCGCACAGATGGCAATTCCGATGATGCATGCGCGGCAGTCTACGCCGGGATGGTTCAGAATGGGGGCATGCATCGATATGCCTGGGTTCTTTGGGTGCCGTTATTGTTGGCTGGCTGCGAGCGCGCTACGCCTTCGCGGCCACAGGATGCGGCGAGTTCATTCGCCTGCAATGGCGCTCTCGCCGTCGGCAAGCAAGTTCGGATCGAGGGCGGGCGCGTGTCGCGCGGAGGCGTGGCGTTCCGTGACGAGGAAAAGGTCGGCGGCGAGGGCGAGGTCAACGCCTTTGAGATCGATGTCACCGAAGTCACTAAAGCCCAGTTTGCCGAGTTCGTGGAGGCGACCGGATACGTGACGGTCGCCGAGCGGCCGGGGCCGGATGGAGCGCCGCTTGGTGCGGCGGTGTTCGATCGCGCCACCGGTCAGTGGCGCATCGAGTCGCGGGCCAACTGGCGTGCGCCGATGGGCGAAGGGTCGGTCGCGAAAAATGATGAGCCCGTGGTGGCCGTGGCATACGAGGATGCAGCTGCGTACGCCGCTTGGCGTGGCCGTCGCTTGCCAACGGAGCTGGAGTGGGAGCGCGCAGCTCGCGGGGGCTCTGCCGTGCCAGCGGACATGGAGGCCGAGCGTCGCGATCCACAGGGGCGTTGGTTGGCGAATAGTTGGCAAGGCTCCTTCCCGGCGCTCGACACAGCGGAGGATGGCTACGGGGGCGTGGCGTCCGTGGCGTGTTTTGCTCCCAATGCGGCCGGTTTGTACGACATGGTGGGTAATGTTTGGGAGTGGACTTCGGACTGGTATTCCCCGGTCGTGGCGCCCGCGACTTTCGAGCAGTCGCGCGCTGCAGACCCCGAGCACTTGGGTAAGCGGGTGATCAAAGGGGGCTCGCATTTGTGCTCAAGCGATTTTTGCGCCCGGTATCGATCGGGGTCGAGACAGCCCGCTGACATGGCGCTCGGTACTTCGCATATTGGCTTCAGAACAGTCAAAGAAATCAAGGACAATGCATCATGAGCATGACATCACGCCGCTCGTTGTTGAAATATCTGGCTGTAGGGTCGGGTTTGAGCGCGCTCGGCAGTGCGTCGTCGTTCGCCAATGTGCCAGCAGCCATTGGTGAGCGCGGCTACGCCAAAGGGCCTTACGGGCTAGTTCACTTCAACGATACGCAAACCGGCGCGGGTGTGCCGATGGTGTTGCTGCATCAAGCGCCCATGTCGTATCGGCAGTTCAGCGCCGTTTACGGATTGCTGAGTGCGCGCGGAGTCCGTGCGATCGGGATTGATACACCGGGTTTTGGCATGTCGGATCCAACGCCATTCGTGCCGCAGATTTCCGATTGGGCGAGCTCCATCATCGCCGTGCTCGATCATTTGAAGGTCCCGCGCGCAGACATGGTTGGGCACCATACCGGCTCGTTGATTGCCACCGAGGTGTCACTGCAGTTTCCAAAGCGGGTACGTAAGGTCGTTTTGAACGGACCATTTCCGATCAACGAGAGCGAGCGCAAACTGTTTCTCGATGATTTGCAGAAAAGCGAAGTCGACTTCGAGTACCGAGCCGACGGCAGTCATCTGGCAGAGAGCTTCGTCAAGCGCAGTAAGTTCTTTGGCCCCGGCGCTGATCCGCGTCATATCACGCGAATGCAGGTGGAAAAGTTTCAGGGTTTTGGCCCGTTCTGGTACGGGCATAACGCGGCATACCGTTATGATCACGCAAGCACCTTGCTGCGTATGACGCACCCCACCTTGATTCTCACCAACACCGGCGATATGGCTTATCCAATGGCGCAGCGAGCGCGTCAGCTGCGCCCTGATATGGCTTACGTAGAGTTATCAGGCGGTAATGTCGATATCGTCGATCAAGCGCCCGAGGCTTGGGTTGAAGCGGTCGTCGCGTTTACGCGGCAAGACTGACGACAACTCGGTTGTCCGGACCGATGTCCGAGATGTCCAGTTTCACGCCGAGGACCGCTGCATAGCCCTCAATACGAGGCTTCAACCATTGGCGATGGACTTCATCGTCGGTCAAGTCGAATTGACCAATACGCCGTGAGATCGCGAGCACCTTGCTGAAGGGGAACGTGAAGCTGCGCTTACCAGGTTCACTTTTGAGATCGAGGCAAAGCTGATACAGGCAGGTCGTGCGATCAAAGATGCCGGCCAGAGCAATCTCTTTCTCGCCGGTTTTTTCGATCATGCCCTTGAGGCGCTGCAGCATGGGTTGCATGGTTTGGATGTCATGCGCGACATAGTCCGCCATCACGCCCGCATTCTTAGCAAACTGAACTGAGTTCAGATGCATTTTGACTAATGCGTCGTTCATATCGTGCTGATAGGGTGTCGTATCTTTGAGCGTACGGATCGCCATCGCAACCGCATCGCCCAGTAGCTTTTCGCGACCCTCAAAGCCACTCGACGTGGCGAGCATGGCCGCCATGCTCTGCGGTGCGCCGCCGCCAGCCAGCATGGCCTTGACCCACGGTGGAGGACCACCACCCGAGCCCGCCGCGCCGCTTGCACCTGCGCTGGCCATCATTTTTTTCATCAGCCAGCCGATGAGACGACTCTTGAGTGTTTTGCGAGGTTGTTGCGACATCACGACGCCTCCTGGGCGTGGCCCGAATCGTAGAGGAGTTCGAATTCTTCGATCCAGAATGGCATATCAGTCGAAACCGCCAAGCCAAAAGGGGCCAGATGGTTGTTCCAGTATTGCGTGTGCAACGGCACCCACACCGCAGGATCTCGCACCGGTGAGCCATCGATCACGGTGTGTTCAGCGCGGACGGCGCCGAAAATCGCGCTATCGACTCGTGTGACTCGAACGAGCAATGTCGGCGTGC